>CAZHOY010000326.1:0-2083 GCA_964534695.1 uncultured Actinomycetota bacterium
ATACCAACGCTACTATCCACAATAATGATTTTTTCATTCTATACCCATTCCTTTCCCTTCGCTCAAGTCACAAAACGGGATGTAAAACCGCTGTCCTTAAGCATATTTCTTTTATAAATAGATCATTGAGATTACGGGCAACTACAAACCACCTGAAGGTTGCGCTATGCACCTTTTTGTCATTGCCTCTATAATCTTTTTTTCAGACTTCACCTCCTATCTTGCTGGCGTTGTTAATGTTATAACAAAATAAATCTCACTTTTTAGCTTCTCCCACCACATTCTCATGTCTTATATAATTAAATATGATTTTTCTTCACATGCTGGAATTATTTTTATCACTTACCTTTATTTCCAACCTACTCACCACTTCTATTTATTTTGCGTTAGCATTAACTTATAAAAATATAAAAGCCAAAATTTTTGTAATTATGACATAAACTAATTAAATACTCTTTTAATATAAGATAAATGTGAACTATTATGGTAAAGCATTTCCTCCACATTCTAACCAATAAATAACTCACTTAAAAAAAGTGAACAAATGTGCAGTAAATAATAATATGTTCAAATATTAAAAAAAAACAATATATTTGTCAAGTTAATTTATATTTTAATTTATATTTTTTTTGTCATCTACAAGTTAAAAGTGAACTATTCTATAGCTATAATTTAGAATCAATAATAATAGAAGAGAAAGATTTTAAATTATGGCACAACTGTATAAGAACTTCACAGATCAGCAGGTAAAGGAATTAATATGCCGTTATCTGGGAAAGGAGATTAAAAGAAGCTATATTCAAGAAATTTTGGGGATTGTAAAAAACAATATTGTCACTCTTGTATTGTTCAGGGAAAATGTCACCTATGAGCAGTAGAGAGGAAAGATACCTGCAACAAAGAAATATATGCAATGTGTCTCCAAACTGAGCAGTTGATTTTACCATAAAGTCCTTAGGATTTCTACAGAATAAACTTTTTTATGAAGGATTAAATAGATAAAGTTGATTAATCCAATTTGAAAAGCTCTGGATGTTTTATAATAATTTCTGCTGTCCACGCAGCAGCTTTGCCTACTACTATTGGGCACTTATCTTTATGGCCACCCATCTCTACAAATAAAGCCTTCTCATCTTTTTCCAATAGATAAAATGAACGGCCAAATATTTTCTTTTGAATATTCACACATATTGTTGTACCATATTCTTCAATAAATTTATCATGAAGTTTCTTAATTATAGGAAATATTCCAGTACCAGAAGAAGATATTTTTGTAAAATCTTTCCTTTCTCTTCCAATAAGCTGACCAATAAACAAAGTTCCACCTGAATATCCTCCGCATCCTGAACTTCCTATTAAGCCTATGCCAGTTGCAAGACCCGTAGATGCCTTAAAAGCTACATTATCCTTTTTATTAAAAGCATCCTGTAACGCCGCCAGCGTACATTGGCAACAACCTTTATATAGAGATTCATATTTTACACCTAATTCATAAGCTCTTCGTATCCTATAGTCTACTTTACTTACCAATATTTTCTCCTTGAATTTATTTTTTTTCCTGGGTATTTAAAACACCACTTTTTTCAATCTAATTACTTGTTTTCTCTGTGTTTTTTTTATAACTTGACTAAATTTAGTCTCTCATATAATGTCCTTAAGCATATTTCTTTTATAAATATATCATTGAGATTATGGGCAACTACAAACCACTTGGAGGTGAGTGCATTATGCACTTTTTATCATTGCCTCTATAATCTTTTTTCAGACTTCACCTCCTATCTTGCTGGCATTGTTAATTCTATAACAAAATAAATCTCACTTTTTAGCTTTTCCCACCGTATTTTAATGTTTTATATAATTAAATATGATTTTTTTTCACATGCTTGTTTTAACTATTATGGTAAAGTATTACCTCCTCATTCTAACCAATAAATAATTTTCTTAAAAAAGTGAACAAATGTGCAGTAAACAATAATATGTTCAAATATTAAAAAAAAACAATATATTTGTCAAGTTAATTTATATTTTTTGTTGTTATTCTGCGATATTGTCACCTCTAAGTTATTCAGGGAAAATGTCACCT
>CAZHOY010000327.1:0-2065 GCA_964534695.1 uncultured Actinomycetota bacterium
AATTAACTTAGGATTTAATAATATACTTTCTCCAGGTATCTTAATAGATAGTTTTAACGGCATAAATGCACAACTTTCACTTCAAATTTTTGAAGAATCAGAAGAATACATTAATTCTCAGAATAATAAAAAAGATCTATTTTTATCACTTATAATTCTTGAAACCGCTTTATTAGAGGAAGAAAACCTAAATGAATTTTTAGATACAATAACGGGTATGAATTCTAAAGGATATTATATTATTATCCAAAGATCTTTAAATGAATACCCTCAATGGAATGATCCATCTTCATTAGCTAGATTACTCTATATTACATATTCTTTAGCTCAGAATGATTATGAAGTTTTTATAGGTTATACAGATTTAGTTGGAATACTATTAAAAATTTTTGGTGCTAAAGGTTTTGCAAATGGTTGGTGGTTAAATTTAAAACAATTTACAAGAGATAAGTTTATCCAAAGGGAAGGAGGAGGTCGTCTTCCAAAATCTACATATACTTCAAATAAATTGTTAAATTCAATAAATATTAATCCAGATTTAAAAACTATAAACGAGATTATGAGATTGAACAGTGTGCTTTCTTCAACATCTTTTGATAAAATTTTTCTAGAAAAATCTCCTGAAGAATGGGAAAATTTTTGGGATCAAGATACACAAGTATTACAACATTGGGAAGCAATTAAATTAATATTAGATGTCGTCCAAGATGTAAATTCTATAGAAGGGAAAATTGATTTATTAAATGAAATGATTGACAATGCAAATGCATTATACATAGAATTGGAAAATGAAAGAATTGTTTTTAGTAATAGAAGTAAATCAAAGCATCTTTCAATTTGGAAAGAAGCTATGCATATTTTAAAAGAAAGTTTATAATTTGATAGTTTTTACATTTTTTTAATTAATATTATTAATTTTAATAATATAATGTATACAGAATCAGCATTAATTAATAATTTTATAAAAGGGATAAACCCAATTATTAGTTTCGGCGTTGATAGTTCTTTCTTAAGAGAAGTTGATACCCCTATAGGAATACCTGATATTATAATGATTGAAAAGATTCATTTTGAAGACATAAAATATTTTACATCTAAATTTCCAGTTGAAGTTCTTACTAATAAATATGCAAAAGTGTTATCAGTTCTATCAAAAAAATTTCATTCAATTCAATATATAATTGATAAATGCAATTTAAGTTATAATTCTCTGAACAAAATTATGAAATCATTAATGGATTATTCAGTTGTTGAAAGCAATAGTAGCAATACTTCCTTTCGATTAAGAAATGATTTTAATATTCCAGAAATAATTTTATGGAGTTTTGAGTTTAAATTAAACGATTGGAAAAGTGCTTTAAGGCAATCTTTGATTTATCGATCTTTTTGCCATTTTCCTTTTGTCATAATGCCAGAGATTAAAAAAGATATTTTACTTAAAAATATTTCACATTTTGAGAGATTTAATATTGGATTGTGTACATTTAATCCAGAAGATAATTCTATTTCATTCCTTGTAAAACCAAAAAAATATAGCAATATTTCAAAGAATTTATATATTGATGCTATTGGTAGGATAGCTTCAAAAGAAAAATCTTTCCTTATTCAAAATTAATATTATTGTCTTAGATATCATTTCTTTTTTTAAAAATTATGTTTTTTTCCGCTAGATGTTTCTATATTATATCGGGGGGGGGTATCAACCCAATTGATAATTCTGAAGCTTTCAACGGCTGGGTTAACTAACTGTTTTATATTCTTGAAACACACTCTTTTATTTATAAAGATTACCTTTTATTGGCTGGGTGAGGGAGGACTCGAACCACAAATAATTTATTAACAAATCAATAAATATATTTATTTATAAATTTATTAAGATTGGCTCCCCCTAAGTTACGAAATTTCGAACCAGATTATAAAGGAATTAAGTAACTTGAAGGATATCTTTAATTAACAAAGATAAATAATGTCCGTAAGTTGGTATAGTTGACTTATAAGATAAAAAATAGTTGGAGTTAGCCTGTAAGCCGGGCACTATTCTTGATAGGATATAATTTCTTAGTTT
>CAZHOY010000328.1:0-2056 GCA_964534695.1 uncultured Actinomycetota bacterium
CAGACGTGATTCTTATATTCTGGTCTTAATCTGATACATGAGCCGTCATTTAGCCATAATCTTCGTCTTTTCCTTTGTCTTTTAGCCACTTTAAGCCCCTGCTCGTGCCATATTCTTTCCACCCGCTTGTGGTTTACCTTGAGTCCCTCCCTATGTAGCATGGCAGTTATCCTGAGAGTCCCATAACGTCCATACTGGGCTACCAGGTTGATGATACGGTTAGTTAGTTTATCTTCATCTGGGAGTTTCTTGATCTTATGCCTTTAGGTAGTCCTGTTCTGTCCGATTGCCCGGCAAGCACGCCTCTGGGAGATGCTGCACTTTTAGGTTGCAGAAGTTACAGCGTGTCTGTGCTTGGCCTTAGCTTACAAGTTTCCCTCCGCCACATCCTTTAGTATGGCATTATCTAAAGCCTGGTCAGCCACGAGCCTTTTAAGCCTGGCATTTTCCTTTTCCAGCTCCTTTAGCCTTTTGGTCTGGTTGATCCTTATTCCTCCGTATTCTTTTCTCCAGCGGTAGTAGGTCTGCTCTGTAATACCCAGGTCTTGCAGCTTCCGCTGCAGTACTGCCTTGGCTTAATCAGATTGAAATATATTTTTCTATTGTTACCCGCAAAGTGCTCACTCCTAATGACTTTTTCTCTCTTTTGGAAGTTGAAGAAAGACTTCTTGATTTTCAAAAACGATATCAAGAAGTTGCAGAACCTTTTGAATGGAAGTTTACACAGGCTGATTTAGACAGACTATGTGCAAAGTTGTCATATAATGAACAGGCTGAAAAAAGGGAGCTGGCTGCATCTTGTTGTTAAAATACGTCACCATAATTATGTTTTAGAGTACTAAGTAATAGAATGAGGTGATAATTAAATATGATATTGAGAAGTTCTAGAAACCAGGTAGGATACATTTTAGGTGTTGATGGAGGAGGGTTAAAAACAACAGCTCAGATTGCAGATACCAGTGGTAAGAAAATTGCTCAAACAGTTTCTGGTTCGAGTAGTTACAAGAGTGTAGGGATGAAGAAAGCAATAGAGAATCTTAATGCAGCTGTATTCAATGCTATTACAAATTTAAATGTTTCTAAAAATATTAATTTTACAAGTTCTTGTTTTGGTTTTGCAGGAAATAATAATATTGTAGGGAAAGATCCTGAAATCTATAGAAAAATTGTATTTAATGATAAGCTTAGCAATTATCTTAATTTGAAAAGAACTATTATTTGTAATTGTAAATCAAGAATTCAACGAAATAATGAAGAGAATTACTAAGTTCATTGAGCCTGTAATAATCTTAATTAAAGATAGAACTCAAATAGATAAATCATGGGATCCCATTACAGGATGTTGGAAGAAGTAACTTTTTATTCTAGTTGGATTTTCTCTTTTATATAAAAATATTCACAGGGCGTATTTTGTATATTTACATAATTGTGTAAATAAGCTATCATTATTTTTATTTAATACAAAAATTTACATAAGAAAACCTTTTGAAAAATAATTACAGGACGGAAACGGATTATTTACCAATCAACAGGTGGCCACAGGATGAAAGACCCAGAGAAAAGCTTATAAAAAAGGGATCTGAATATCTTTCCGATTGTGAGCTTCTGGCGATAATACTAAGGACAGGAATGGGAAGCAGTAAAGAAAAATTTTCTGCTCTTGATCTGGCTAAGAAAATACTGTCAGAATACGGTAGCCTAAGGAATCTACTTGATTTATCGCTTTCGGAGTTTTTAAAAATCAGTGGAATCGGAAGAGCAAAGGCAGCACAGGTAATGGCTGCAATTGAGCTGGGCAGGAGAGTGGTATCCGAAAAGAACGGAAACAACACAAGCTTCAGGTGCAGCGAAGAAGTGGCAAATTATTATATCCCTCTTCTTAAGGATTTAAAGAAAGAACAGTTCAGAGTTCTCCTGCTGGATATAAAGAATAAGGTAATAAAGGAAGTTCTAATCTCACAGGGAAGTTTGACAAGTTCGACAGTTCGCCTAGCGACACTATTTTTCGCTGGACGGGTGAAGGCTATAGCTCACCTGGCATAAACCTTAAATTTAA
>CAZHOY010000329.1:0-2048 GCA_964534695.1 uncultured Actinomycetota bacterium
TTAGGATCTAGTGGGGTAACACCTGTAGGGGTTCAAGTCCCCTCTCTCGCACCACTGTAGACTTTTCTACATTATTACCCTCAAAAACCTTGAATATAGTGGCTATTTGTGTGGTTCCAATATTTTTACAATTATAGAAAAAACCTTCTGGAAACATAAAGGAAAGCAACTTATTCTGTAATTCTGGAGAGGATCTATCCCAAAAAGATGGCAGATCTTCCAATACCTCAAAACTTTTATCTAAGTAATCAAGTAATTTACCATTATTGTTTTGGTGTTCGTTAATCGCTATTTCAATTTCTCTATGCTTGTTCTTTAATTTTTTATATCTTTTAGAAAAATCTGAATCATTGATTAGACCCTTTGAATGTAGATCGATAATGTTATCGATTTTTTTATCTATTTGATTTCTTTCATTATTTAGATTATTAATGGAAGATAACTGTATTTTGTTATTATCATTCTAGGTATCTACAATAGCTTTTTTAAATCTTCGTAATAAATCTTTATTTGGAATAATATTTTCTAGGAAACTTCTAAATGAATTTTCAATTAGATATTTATTTTTCGATTTAAAGGAACATCCTTTTGTAGAACATCAATATATAGGTAAAAGATACTATAAAAGAATATGCTATTTAGTGATTTTTTGGTCAAATCTCTATTACCTTTATACTAATATTACAATGAACTGATTATCATATATTATTAAATATAATATATTTAAGTACCTAAATGGTAGAATTAAAGCCAAAAATACAATCGTAATGATTTCTGATACGGATAGTGCTATCTACACTAATACAAAAAGAGATATAAAAGCAATATAGTTCCTTTTGATTTAGGAATAATAGATTTGATATTTACGATTAGAAATATTCTCTTGACAATTTAAATTACTTAATATAATATTCCCAATATGGGAACTAATATAAAAGTATCATGCTTCCCCATAGCTATAAATGAAATTATTAGGCAAAAAATTATTGATCAGTTTCAAGAAGGAACATGCGGATATTAGGTCGCAAATTGAGTCATGGACAGCAGAAGTAATGGATGCGAAATGGAGTACACCACAAAAACTTAAGGAAAGGTACCCCAAAGCCAGTATTTTGAGTGATCAACAAGTTGTTTTTGATTTTTGCAGGAATAAATATAGGTTATTAACTCTGATAAACTATAAAAACGAAATAGTATTGATTAAAAAGATAGGTACACACAAAGAATATGATAAATGGAAGATATATAAGTAAGGGACATGAGTAAAATTAAAGTTATAAAAACTGAAAATGACTATGAAGAAGCACTCAAGCTAGTTGAGGTGCTAATGAATCGTAATCCCGATCCTAACTCTGAGGAAGGAGAACAACTCAGTCTTATTAGTACTCTCATTGAAGATTATGAATCCAGAATATTCCCAGAAAAACTCCCTCACCCTATTGATGCGATTAAATATAGAATGGAACAAGCGAACCTTAAACCAGTTGATTTGGTTCGCTATATTGGTAGTAGAAGTAGAGTATCAGAGATTCTTTCAGGTAAACGCCAGCTTTCAATAGAAATGATAAGATCACTAGAGGAAGGACTTGGAATTCCCGCTAAAGTACTTATTAGGAAACCTGATATAGGTGAAAATTTGGAATATCAAAATTGGAGTAATAGGCTTGTTTTGGAAATGCAAGCACGTGGTTATTTTGGCAATGATTCATTAAAAGAACATAACAAGACAGAACTGCTAGAAAATTTCTTTTCACCCATAGGATTTTTACCACAGATTATTGGAATGTCACGAAAATCTATTTACAGATCTTCACCGCTTGTGGATAAACATGCATTGTTCGCTTGGGCTGTTTGGGTTTTTAAAAGAGCCGAAGAAATGAAAACACCAAATAAATACAAACATGGTGTTATCAATCTCAGCTTCATGCAAAAGATGGCAAAACTTAGTACTAAAGAAAATAACCCCTTATTGGTTAAAGAATATTTAAAAAAATATGGAATTATATTGGTGATTGAACCTCATTTTCCTAAAACTTATTTAGATGGAG
>CAZHOY010000330.1:0-2032 GCA_964534695.1 uncultured Actinomycetota bacterium
TGTTCTAAATATAAAAATTTTTAAAAAAATATTTGATTATTCTATTAATTTCAGCCTACGAATATTATACCATATTTAGCCGTAAATTTACCTAAAATAGACCAAACAATTTTAAAAATTTTGTCTGAATCTTATGCCTTTAACCACCTCTTCTCCAATAAATGAATTAATTTTTTTTATCAGCTGATCGGACATAAGATTTAGCTCATTTGCCCAGGTGGAAGTGGCTACCGATACATATAATATCCCCCTGGTTATTCTAAAGGGTTTCGCTTTTTTGCATATTTCGTCACCAACGATTTCTTTCCATCTGTTGAAGATATTGGATATATTTAAATTGCTTTTCATACCCGAACTTTTTACAACATCCTTTATTATGCTTCCGATATCTTCAATTTTTTTCATAATCCCCTTAAAGCTTTTTTTTATAAATCCGAAACCGCAATTTCATTATCTCTAATCAAAAACTTATTACCAAACTCTAGGTCCAGTTTATTTATATAACTGATATTCGTAGCAGTCACAAAAGTCTGAAACCTGCTGCCTATAATCTTTACCAGCAATTTTTTCCTGTCAATATCAAGCTCGGAAAATACATCATCCAGAAGAAGGACGGGGTCTTTTCCAAATTTTCTTTGTAAGGTATTTAGTTCGCAGAGTTTTAAGCTTATGGATGCAACCCTCTGCTGACCCTGCGAACCAAACGACCTTATATTTTTACCATCCAGCAGGATTATAAAATCATCCCTATGGGGGCCAATGGTTGTAGTCTTGTACAGCAGGTCCTTTTTTAAGCTTTCTTCCAGCTTCCGGCTGAATATTTCCTTCAAATCATTTTCTGTCAAAGTATCATCCCTACGGCTTTTTAAATCCGAATAATTTGCTGGGGCAGAATTATCCATCCTGTCCCAGCTGAATACATAAAGCAGGTTTACTTCCACCCCTTTAAAGAATCTATTTATATAACCTGTAAATTCATCATTGAATTCGGTTAACAGCTTATGTCTCTTTTCTATTATACCTGTTCCATACTTGACCATATTTTCATTCCATACCTGCAGAGTAGAGCTTGCGGCCGCTTCCTTTTCTCCGCTCAGGCTCTTGATCAGACTGCTCCTCTGGATAAGGATTTTCTGGTACTGGAGCCGCTGCCTGCCATATTGTTTGTCTACCCTTTCCAGTATGGAGTCAAGAAAATTTCTTCTATCCATGGGGCCTGATTTTACAATCTTAAGATCATCGGGAGAAAACATAACCGAAGGAAGCATGGATATAAAGTCTGATTTTTTCTTATGATATATTTCATCAACCCTTATTTTAATTCCGCTTTCCTTCTGCAGTTCTATTTCTACAAGATGGTCTTTTGGGCTGTTGTCCTCCGAACCGATTAAGGCTCTTATTAAAGAATAATTACTGCTCCAGTTAATAATTTCATCCTGGACATAGGTCCTATGGGACCTGCCTGTAGATAAGTAGTATATGGATTCCAGCAGGTTGGTCTTACCGTTGCCATTATTGCCCAGAATAAGAATGGTATTTTTATTAAGATTTAAGTTGACTTGCCTGTAGTTCCTATAATTTTTTAATTCTAATTTCTTTAAATACACTATTTCATTATAAGTCTTTAATCCTTTATTTTATACTGAATTTTCAGTTCTATAACCTGTATCCGCACTTTCAATAATATCACTTATAAGTTAAAAACTTAATTTTATAGAATGCTAAATTTGTTACAATTATTAAAAATATTCTGTTATAATTTTTTAAATATATCTAAGCTTGAGCTTTTACCGAATCATTGCTTGCAAGTTTACAGAAAGGAATGCTATGAGGATTTCCGAACTGCCTAAATATGAACTAAAATCCAAAGAAATAAGAAGGATCGATAAAATAATAAAAGAGTATATAGGCAAGAAAGGTGCGGTGATCCCTGTTCTGCAGAAAATTCAGAAGGATGTTGGTTTTATCCCTATAGAAGCTCAAAGAAAAGTAGCAAAAATACTAGGTGTTCCCGAAAAGGATGTTTACGGCG
>CAZHOY010000331.1:0-2025 GCA_964534695.1 uncultured Actinomycetota bacterium
CTTCGGGTTGAAATCTCATGGTAAATACCAATAAGGCACCATAGATTAACATCCTGTAATTCATAATAAATCTTAATACTTCCGGGGCAAGACCAAGAATTATTGCTCCTATTATAGGACCTCTAATAGTGCCCGAACCTCCAACCATGGCCATAGATAAAATGGTGATAGAGGTTACAAAAGCAAAATCCACTGACGAGATAAAAGTCATATAATGTGCATAAACACATCCAGCTATTCCCGCGATAGTTGTACCCAAAACAAAAGCTATTACTTTATACTTTTTAATGTCTACTCCTATAGATTCAGCTGCCACTTCATTGTTTCTTATCCCTCCCATAGCCAAACCAAACCAGGATCTTTCTAATTTCCGCAAGAAAAGAACAGTCAAAACAATTAGAGAAATTATTAAAAATAAATAACCTAAATAAGTTATTTTCATCCCAAAAATATAAGCTGGCGGGACAGCCAAACCTAAAGAGGCACCAAAAAAAGGAATATATTGAAAAATGGCTATTACCACAAAATTAGTTCCTATAGTAGTGATAGCTAAAAAATCATCTCTCACTCTTAGACTGGCAAGTCCTAAAAGTGCCCCTATAAAACCCGCAATTACGCCTGATAATGGAAGAGATAATAAGAAAGGTACTCCATATTTTCCGGTAAGTATAGCGGAAGCATAAGCACCGATACCAAAGAAGGCAGCATGACCTAAAGTAGGCTGACCTATATAACCGGTTATAATATTTACACTTAATGCCAATAAAGCAAAGATACCTACATTAATAGCTATAACAATTTCATACATATTTATTTAACCTAACTTTTAAATATTTTTTCTTACAAACAAACCTTGTGGTTTAATTAATAACATAATAATTACAACAATAAAGGCTATAGAATCTCTGGGAAGAAAAAAACCGATATAACCCCCCACTAAAGTTTCGATTAACCCTATTAACATAGCCGCGGTTACCGCTCCCAAAGGATTTCCTAATCCTCCTAAAACAATTATTGCTAACATTTTATATGCAGGAACATCGCCCATTGTCGGGAAAATATAATTATACATTATTCCTATCATAATCCCTGCTGCTGCCGCAAAACTATACCCCAAAAAAAAGTTAAAAGCAACCACGACATTTACATTAATTCCCATGGCTTTAGCTGTTTCTAAATCCTGAGCCGTAGCTCTCCAAGCCAATCCAATTTTAGTTTTAGTTATTAAGTACCATAATATAAGTAGAAGAATAGCAGTAGTTAAAAGAACTAATATCCATACACCCATAATAGTAAGATTTTCTGTTTTAATTCCAGAAAAAGGTAGCTTCAAATCTGCCGGAAAATCTCTAATAAGAGGTCCTGCCCATAGTCTTATAAAGTCCCCTAAAAATATAAATAAACCTATACTGGTAATGAGAGATATTAGTGGGGCTTTGCCTAATAAAGGAAGATATAAAAACTTCTGCACTAAAATACCCCAAATACCCATAGCTATCATTCCTATTAGAAAAGAAAGTACCAAATTTCCAGTTGCTACATAAGAAAAAAGGCCAACATACGCACCTAAGGCATAGGCTCCGGCACAAGCAATATCTAAAACCCTAAGAATGCTATATATGAGTGTGACACCCATTGCAGTTAAGGAGTATACGCTGCCAACTACTATTCCATTAATTATTTGTTGAAGTAACATCGGATTCCTTTTCCTTTCCTTGGTTATGGATATCCTGGGGAGATAAAAATAAAAAAATAAATTTGGGAATATTATTACATAAATTAGAATTATCCGTAAAGTTCTATGGTTATTTCACAATGAACCTTACGGATAATTCTGGAATATTTTATTTATTTAATAAATATTCCTTAATTTGATTGGTTATTAATTTCGTAAATTTTATATTTTGTTTTTATAAGTTTGGAGGAGTAACGACCTCGGGATCAGTAATTTCTGAAAAGTAATGGAATTCTCCATTTACTACTTTCTGAACCTGTACGCTTTTGGTTACTTCTCCTAATTCATTA
>CAZHOY010000332.1:0-2018 GCA_964534695.1 uncultured Actinomycetota bacterium
GGGGAGAGTACTGGGGTTTATGATTATAGCAGTTGGTATCTACTTCATTTTTACCGGAAATTTCTTAAATGGGATATGGCTTTCTTTTATAGGATGGTTCCTGCAGTCATCAGCTCAAATGGGTTACAGACAGGTTATTTTTGAGACTTCTATCAGGGGAATTAAAGTGGGAAACGTTATGAATGAGAATATAGTATATGTCGTAGAGGATATTACCATACAGGATCTGGTAGATGATTATTTTATGAGGTATAGATTCGGAAGATTTCCGGTAATAGAAAATGAAAAAACACAGAAGTTTATAGGCATAATATCTTTACATGATGTCAAGGGCATTCCAAGAGAGGAGTGGCCCGCAGTCAGGGTGGGAGAGATAGTTAAAACGGTTTCAGAAAGTGAGAAAGCTGCGATTTCCATGGAAATATCCGATGCTATTAAGAAGATGAGCAAAAATAATCTGAGCCATCTGGTGGTGATGTCAGGGGACAGATTAAGGGGAATTATCACCAAAAGCGACGTTATGAGTTTTATAAAAATCCGCTCAGAAATTCACTGATTTTTTAAAATATCCGATTTACAGAGCAAAACCAATCCTGTATTATCAGAAGTTATAATAAACAAGGAGTATATTATTTTTAAAATCCCGGGACGCAGAAAGAAAACGGAATATGGATGTATATAAATTATTTAAGGATCATAAAAGGAAAATAAAAGATAATTTAAAAGATTTGAAGGTCATATATACGGATCTTGACGGAACCCTGTTTAATGACAGGGGATGTATCGTTAAAGACGACGGGGGCAATTATTATTTTGATGCAGTCAGGCTGCTGCCCGCTGTGGCAGAAAAAAACTGGGATATGGTCCTGGTATCGGGAAGGAATAAGCTTATATTGAAATATAACGCACAAATTATTGGTCTTAAAAATTATATTCCGGAGCTCGGCGCCGAGGTGATTTATGATCTGGGGGAAAAAGTTTATGCTACCTTTAACCGGCAGGAGATGAAGTATGACCTGACCTATGGCGGGAAGGATCTAATAGAAATAATAAAGTTATTTAAAAGCAGTTTTCCGGGAAAAATAGAGAGCAGGATGGATTGGAGTAGATACAGGACTTATAGTGCCCTGTTTTTTGGAGAGATAGATCTGGATGAGGCAAACAAGCTGCTTGAGGATAAGGGATATAAAGAGCTGGTTCTGGTGGATAATGGATTTTCAGCGCTGGAGAATCTGGATTTGGATATAGAAAGGCTGCATGTTTATAATCTGAAGCTCCGTGGAGTCAATAAGGCAAGCGGGATAAGATTTGATAAAAAAATTAGAAATTTTAGTACCGGTAATTGTATAGCGCTGGGTGATTCCAGAGAAGATTTAAAAATGGCGGGTGAAGTTAAATATTTTTTCCTTATGAGAAATGCACTGGAACATAAAGAGACCATACTGGACGAACTTAACAGGCACAATAATATTTATATCACCACTGGAAATATGAATAAGGGCTGGGCAGAAGTTATAGGATATCTGGTAGGTTAAATTAAAAATTTTTTAATTCTTTTTTAACTCTGACATCTGTTGCTATTATATTCAATATGAGTGTTAAATAGTTTATAATAAAGGAGTAAATAAAATAATAGAGGATGTATAAATAATGAGCAAGAATAATAAGTCGGTTGGAAAGGACCTGGCAGAAATCTTAATAGTTGTTTTAATTTCAGGCTTTTCAGGATTTATATTAGGATTGTTATTCGCACCCCAGTCCGGATTAAAAACCAGAAAAAAATTAGTTGAGAAGCTGAAGGATATAATAGACAGGGGAAAATTTACTCTGGTTGAAGCAAGGGTTTTAAGCGAGGAATTGTTGGATAAAGGCAGGGAAACAGTAGGCAAAGTATCCTCTAGGAGTAAGAGTAAAAATCAAAAAGATGTCCAATGATAATTTGACATTATCACCTGTCTTTATCTGTGTTATACCCAAGTTAAAATGTCCGGTTTCAGCAAAGTAGAAATGTCCGGTTT
>CAZHOY010000333.1:0-2011 GCA_964534695.1 uncultured Actinomycetota bacterium
ATTTGTTTCCCATAATTTTCTAATAGCTTTAATGATATGCTCAGCAACTCTAATTATTTCTAAATCTTTGATTATTTTATTTCTTAAATTATAACCACTAATGAACTCTTCGCTATAATAGAAAAAAAGATTACTATTTTTTTGAAATTTACCAGGTTCAATTATTGAAGTTTTAGGTAAAAATAATGAATTAATTTCTTTGAGTATTTTTATCTCCCTCTTAATTCTTTCAAGGTTACTATTAATATTAATTCCAGTCTCTTCATCGTATATTTCTCCAATATAGCAAAATTTTATTACGAATTCTTCATCTTGAGTTGAAACCTTAAAAACGATTTTTTGTCCACCCTTATCGATATATTGGATATTAGTTAAAAAAGGCAAATATTCTTTTACTTCTTCTATAGATAAAGAAGGAAATTGTGTCATTTTTTTAAATAAAAAGTTAATATAAAGATTAAATATTAAAAATAATTATAAACATTATAAAAATTTAGTAAATATTTTTAGCCAATTATTAATTTGAATAAATTTAGATTTTTTAATTCTCTTAAAAAATGGTTCGAAATTTCACACCTTAGGCTAAACCCACTGGACGATTTTCTGCATTTTTAAGATTTATAAATAAATCAAAGGGTTTTTTAAGTTCAAATTCTAATGTTTTACCTCTTAATTTTAAGTTCGAAAGTACAAAATTTAGAATCTGTCTTTTTTACTCAACTTTAGAACTTTCGAATAATTCATAGGCTCTTGAGGATAGATTTAGAAGGTAATTTATGGTTATTGAGAAGCTTTCATATGCTTCAGTACACTGTTTCAGTTTGAGATTCAATTCATATTGTTTTTGCTTTAAATCTCGCGTTTTTTATCGTATACATCTTGAGTAATTCCCCTTATCATTATTTTTTAGTATGATAAATAAAATTAATATAAAGCTACGTTATGTGAAATAACAAATTGAAATAAAAGTGAGATGTTAGCGATGAGTTATAGAGATCGGGAGCGTAGAAGAGTTATCAATATTAGGGAATCTTTATTTAAAGATCCAGGGAATGGGGTATTCTTCGGAAAAGAGCGAGAGTTTGTTCTTAATGATCCTACTTTAAACCTATGGGAAGGTATAAGAGTAGATGCTCAGCAATATTTTAAAAGGAATGAAATACCTTGGTGGAAAGGTAATAATGGTAGTCCTTCCGGACATTTACTATCTTCTCAAGTAGCATGTGTTAATCATCTATACTACTTACGGCAAAGGAAAGATCTTGCAACTGCTATATTAGCTGAAATAGATAATGAAATAACTGAAGCTTTAATAGTTGATGATGGATATGTTGAATTCGAATTTATTGGAACTAAACAATATCTTAAGGAAAAATCATGGACACGAGGTGCTAATTGTACATCAGTTGATGCAGTAATGATTGGAAAAAATAGCGTAGGGAAAAGGAAATTTTTTCTAATTGAATGGAAATACACTGAATGTTATTCATCTGATAATAAATATATTGATGAAAGATCTGCAGTGTATGATAAGCTTATAACAAATAGTGATTCTCCTTTTAAAGAAGTGCCAGTAGAAACATTCTATTACGAGCCATTTTATCAATTGATGAGGCAAACCCTATTAGCATGGAAACTTATAGAAAACAATGACCATGGTTGTAGTGATTATTATAATGTTCATGTTATTCCAAATGAGAATAAAGAATTATTGCAGAATATAACCTCACCCTATTTGAAAGGAAGCAACATTACAGAAGCCTGGAAGTCTATTCTGAAAAATCCTGATAAATACTTAACTATCTCCCCTCGAGATTTTATAAGTCCCTGTTCAAAAAAAGTAGACAGCCAATCTCTCCTATCATGTTTGGAAAAGCGTTATTGGTAAGGATTTGCTACTTCACATAATATGTTTGTTTGTTCCGGGGAAAGAAGATCAAACCTCTTCATTAAGACCAATCGTTAAAAATTATTTCTAAAATATTTAGAACATTTTTTGGTCGGTAATAAA
>CAZHOY010000334.1:0-2007 GCA_964534695.1 uncultured Actinomycetota bacterium
CAGCTGTAAAAACCTGCAGGATACCGGTACCATCACAAATTAAAATATCTGCTGCTGTGATAATATTTCCCTAATACTTTTTTGCAGCTTCTTTCATTCTGCTCTCAAGTTCTTCTTCGGATTTTATACCCGAAATATCCATATTCAAATCCATAAGAAGCTTAATTGCGCTTCTGACAATCATGGTATTGGCTATTTTATGGCCACCTGATTTTTTGCATTCAATACCCAGATTTTCCAGAAACGAAACCATACTCGAGGGCATGGTTATAGGAACTCTAAAATAATCCTGTTTTCTTTCTACCATATTTTAGCCTTTTTCAATAATTGTATTACATTTTTATGTATATGAGTATATCTATTAAAAATCAAATTGTCAAATAACTAATTGCTGTAAAGGGAATTTGACTTTCCACTATTAGCTTGCTAAACTTCAATACAAAATGGAAGAAAAGAGATTACTAATAGCACTTTTTAGTAACCCTACCGGATATCCCTGACCTATAATGCCATCTTTAAACATTTCTATCACAAAGAAAATTACCTTAAATGATTAAATCTATTAGCCTTACTAAAAAATTTAACAGTCTGGCCGCAGTAAGAAACCTTGATCTGGAAATTGGAAAAGTCGGGATTTTTGGTTTAATCGGACCTGACGGTGCAGGGAAAACAACTCTCATAAGGCTGATGTGCGGAATTATGGATCCCACCAGCGGAGATATTCTGATTGAAAACAGAAGCGTTAAAAAATACCCGGAGGAGATAAGGTTAAAAATTGGTTATATGCCCCAGAAATTCAGTCTCTACGGAGATCTGTCGGTTATGGAAAATTTAAATTTTTATGCTGACTTATACCTTGTACCCAAACGGGAAAGGCAGGAAATTATTAACAAATTACTCGGATTTTCCAACCTTTTCCCGTTCAAAGACAGGCTTGCGGAAAACCTGTCCGGAGGCATGAAGCAAAAACTGGGCCTTGCCTGTTCCCTGGTGCACAAACCCAAGATACTTTTTCTTGATGAACCGACCAATGGTGTGGATCCTGTTTCAAGAAGGGAATTCTGGGATATATTAAATGAGTTGAAAAATGAAGGAGTTCTTATAATAATATCCACTCCCTATATGGATGAAGCTGAAAAATGCGACCGGATCGGGCTCATGGACAGGGGCAGCCTTATCTACTCCGGAACACCGGCTGAATTTAAAAAAAAGCACAACGGCAGGGTTATTGAACTTATCGCTTCAGACTGTAAAAGTGCTTTCAAAATACTTAACAGCATAAGTGAAGTCATAACCATAAATACTTACGGGGAAGTACTGCATATTAATGTGAAAAAAGAATTTGACCGAAAATCAATGGAAAAGATGCTTGAAGGAAACGGCATTAAAATAATATCATCAAACCAGATTCCTGCCGATATCGAAGATGTGTTTATGTACCTGGTAAAAGCCTGAGAACCCGGGAATTTAAAATAGCCCGATATAAGATGGAAACTATAATAGAAGTCGAAAAATTAAAGAAGAATTTTGGCAGCTTTACTGCTGTTGATGACGTCACTTTTAAAATAAAAAAGGGTGAAATTTTTGGCTTTCTGGGACCGAACGGCGCAGGAAAATCCACCACCATAAGAATGCTCTGCGGGCTTCTTGTTCCCACCTCAGGAAAGGCTTCTGTGGGCGGTTTCGATGTGTACAAACAGAGTGAGGCAGTAAAACAAAACATCGGCTATATGTCGCAAAAATTCTCTCTCTACCATGACCTGACCGTGGGAGAAAACATAAATTTTTACTCCGGCATATACAGAGTTAATAAAGCAGTAAGAAATAAAAGAAAGAGAGAAATACTGAAGCTGGCCAATCTTTCCCATATAGAGAGCAGTATTACCGCTTCCCTTCCCGTTGGGTTCAAGCAAAGACTCGCTCTCGGGTGTGCCATACTGCATGACCCTCCTATTATTTTTCTTGACGAACCGACAAGCGGTGTGGATCCCATTTCAAGAAATAATT
>CAZHOY010000335.1:0-1993 GCA_964534695.1 uncultured Actinomycetota bacterium
AAGAAGCTAAGAGAATTAATAAAAATGAGGCCATAGAAATTGCTAAAAATTTTAGCAAAAAATGTTTTGGAAACTTTTTTGATTATGATGTAGAAATTAAAGTAAGTGATTACACTTCAGAACCAGAAGATAGGAGAGAGTTTTCTATAAGGTTCAAGCAGGAAAATGAATTAGGAACTTATACCGGATATTATATTCGTGTAGATGTTGATAAGTATGGAAAAATTCTTTCGTATCATGCTGTAGAAGGAAATTATGAAGTTGCTGAACAAAAACCTAAAGTAATCAGAGAAGAAGCAATTGACATCGCATACAGGGAAGCAGAAGAGATGGTTAAAGAAATAGTGAAGATAGAAAAAGAGGTATCAGAAATAACAGTTGACCAAAAGGCACAGGCAATGGGCTGGACTGATGCGCCTATACCCCCAGGTGATAGCGGTGTATATTTTGATAAAGAACCTGAAGAATTTGAAGAATTTAAAGCTAATTTAGACGAGAGAGATAAACATAAAGTTACTGTAAAATTATCTGCATCTCAAAGCAAACTTAAATGGGTAATAGATATTGATAATGTTGAAATAAATAGGGATTGGGGTCCAATGGGATTTTCAGTTATGATTGATGCTATTACCGGTGAGATTTTAGTCAGGGGACATACCGAATAAATTAACAAAAAAATTAAATAAAAGTTAGCCTTAGTAATAAAAATATTCTTATAACAATTTCTTATAATTTGTAACTACCGTGCCAGTAGGAAAAAATGAAAACAAATAAAACTCTACTAAGTATTATTTTATTTTTAATTATATTATTTATGTTTTTAGGTGGATGTAAATCCTTATCTTCTGAAGATGTAACTGAAGAAAAAGGAAAAGAAATAACTAAAGAGCCGACAGGAGAAACTACTAACGAAGAAGAAATTGAGAATGAAAAAGAGTATGTAATTACCGAATCCGAATATTTTGAAATGCCTGATGAGATTATCCTATACAATAAAGGCGAACATATTATCGTTAGTAAAAACACTGAGTCATATAATAAGATTATCTACATAACGAATGAGAGACTCAAAACAGAAGACGAAGCAATAGAAGAAGCAATACCGGATGAATTTATAGAGGATATCAAAAGTAATAAATTTGCCATAGAATTTATATATAGTAAAGAAATAAACACTTTGTACAAATTTGATGGATCACGCTTTGGAAAAAAATATACAAAAATATTATTCCCACTGCCTGATTTCAGGGCTATTTTTGGACCATATGAATATGAATATCAAAATGGGTATCAGCAGGAATACCAGGATGGCCCCTTGCGTATATCAATCCAGCCAGAATCTGATTACCTCATAGAAATTATAGAAGAGGAATTTAGAAGGCAGTAAAGAATCTTATTTTCAATCCTAGAATATTTATTTAAAAGTAATTATATAACCAGTCATACCCTCGTAATAATATATCAATAGCCTTTGACATCTGTGAGCTATTAAAACTAACATAAATTTTTTCGGTATCCAGACTTGCATATCCCAGTAGCTTTTGAACCTTAAAAAGATCAATTCCAGTTTCAATTAAATGGGTAGTAATTGCTTTTTATCTATTTGTAAGACAAAATAAGAAATTATATCCTATTGAATTTAGTTCTCGGCTTATTGACTATTTAGTTAGCTTTAAGAGGTATTATTCAGTATCCTCCTCGCTATCTCCTTCACCAGCAGGCTCTTCTTCAATACTCTGTATATCTCCCACATCTATCAGTGCAATGGCTCCCAGGGTGGATACGTTATTGAAGTCAAATATTTTTGATGAGGAAATTACCAGTTCGGTTGTTGGTGCGGTTGATGGTAAGTTATCAGTATCAAATATTGATACAGTAAATCCCAGTACATCTTCATCACCGGGGATATAATTGGGGAAATTATACCAGGGTATGCTAGCTTCTATCATATACATATTTGTCAGTATGGTGGATTTAACAACAACTCCTCTTG
>CAZHOY010000336.1:0-1992 GCA_964534695.1 uncultured Actinomycetota bacterium
TGATGAATATATAGAAAAAATGATAGATTTGCAACATCATGGCTGCGCTACAAGATTACTGGATATAACTACTGGATTTAATGATGCGTGTTTTTTTGCATTTTCAGATTCTTTGCTATCATTTCAAGAATACGGATGTTGTATTTGGTGTTTTAAGGTCGATGTTTTTAAGAAGCATATAGAAAAACAAGATAAACACATTATTTATAAGGACTATAGAAAATGGGATATAAACAAAAATGCTGCGGATTGTTTTTTTGATGATACACGCGACCAGAAAGGAGTTATTGTGGTAGGTAATTTAGTTGAAGGTCAGCAAGCACGACAGAATGGATTATTCCTAATGAATGTAAGTTATAAAACAAAATTTATTGATGAAATTTATAATCTCTACGTGATTAATGATGCTGATATTACTTCTGAAGATAAGGTTGAAGATTATAGTTCTTTAAAAGTTGAAGAGTATTTATTGAACGATATCATACAAATTATTCTTAAAGGAAAAGATTTTCTTAAAGGCTGCGAAAGAAATATTTCCATCGATAAAGCTCGAAACGAAAGGAATTTATTTGTAAAAGGTTTGGTGCCTGAAATAGTAGCCTTAAATAGATTTGTTAAAGGATTTGAAATATAAAGGAGGCAATATGAACGGTTTTAAAAAAGGATCTGGTTCTTTATGATAAAGACGGGAAAGTAGTTAAAATTTATCCGTATGGCAGCGAGGAGCAATTAAGATGGCAGATGGCGCTCGAGATAATATTTGAGGCTGACCAGAAATATTTTGAATATTTATGGAATAAAAAGAAACAAGAGCAGAAAGAAGTAGAGCAAATAATAGATCAGCCGGATAAGAAAATCATCCGCAGGGCTAAAAAAAGAGAAGTTAAGCGTTATAATCTCAGCCAGGCAGCAAAGATTATCAGAGTTTCCCGGCAGGGATTATATTACTGGATAACGAAAGGATTAGTTAAGCCGCGTCGGGATTGTCGTAATTATCCCGTCTTTACAGTTTTTGACATCGAAAAAATAATAAAGTGGCGGAATAGCATAAAATAGGTAGAGAGTAGATGAACGATAGAGACGCCAGTGATTTTGCATAACCAGTTAAATTACAATGAGATAGCTATGACTTTTAGTTTGAAGGCATTTGTCTCTTTACAGTTATTGACACCAACGCTTAATATGTGTAACCTATTGAGGAATAAGTAGTTATGTGCAAAAAGGTATATATTCGTACGCTGGGCTGACCGAACGTGTAAGTACCGACAGATGATTTTGAAGATATTAAATAAGTTAAATGGTTGGGAATAAATAGGATGCGACAGAAACGGACTATGGAGAGGATTGCGGAAGCGTTGGTAACGTTAGAATAATCAATTGGTTATGTAAAAAATATGGGTTGATTCAAACTCTATGTTATATAATAATCTTCAGGGGAAAATGATGCCAAATGTAAAAGATAGTACAAATTTAAGAAATACAGGGATAAAAATAATTGGTCATATGCCTTGGGGATCGCATTTATGCCAGTTTTATCATACTAAAATAGATTTACTGGAAATACTTCTACCTTATTTTAAAGCCGGATTAAAGAATAATGAGTTCTGCATGTGGATTACTTCTGAGCCGTTGAGTGCTAAAGAGGCAAAAGAAACACTTAAGAAAGAGATAAAGAATCTAGATAGGTTGATTAAAAAAGGACAAATAGAAATATTGGATTACAACCAGTGGTATACAAAAGGCGGCAGATTCGATGCGGATAGAGTTTTGGCAGGTTGGATAGAGAAAGAGCGTTATGCCTTACGAAAAGGGTTTTCAGGCCTGCGGCTTACGGGGAATACCCTCTGGCTGGAAAGGAAAGATTGGAAGAATTTTACCGAATATGAGGCTAAAGTTAATAGCGCTATTGGCAGACACCGAATGCTGGCTATTTGCACTTATTCTCTGGATAAGTGCGGAGCTTTAGAGATAATAGATGTAATTGCCAACCAC
>CAZHOY010000337.1:0-1990 GCA_964534695.1 uncultured Actinomycetota bacterium
TATGATTACCAGGAGTAAGAACTAAATAAATCTTAAATCAGTAATTAACAAGACAACATAGTGTATTAGAAAAATATATTTGTTACTTATGCCAGTATATTTCCCATCCAAGATATTTACCAAGAACTTCATTAAGAACCTTTGCTGAAAGAGATCTATTCATGGCTACATGATGTTCAAAGCCATTTTGACAGATAAAGTCCATTAGCTCCTGCAATCTGTTTATCTTGCAAACAGCTATGCCACCAGGAGTTTTAACTGGGTCATCCGTGAATTCTCCTTCCCCAAAATATACCTTAATTTTACCACAATTATCATCTGTGGATAATTTAGCAAAAGTCATAGGAGCTGGAGCAATTTGAGCTTTGCAGGCACCAAAACATAAATCGAACCCTAAATTGTTACCAATAACATCAAGATTCGATATCTCAAACTCTTTTCCAATAAAACTGCTAGGATAATTTGAGCAGTGAACATTTATACACTTATCTTTCTCATTTAAATAATTATTGTTCCAATCTAGACATCCTGATGGTTTTTCCGACGCTAAGGATAACATGTACATTGAAACTGCAGCAGTTACATCTGTTTCACAGGCAATTGGTTTCCCTTTTTCCCCAGATAAGCTCATTGGAAGACAGGCAGCGCAACCATAGTTTTTTTCAATCGAGGACCAACACTGCATAGCCCCTGCTATACAATCATTATCTATCATAAATTTATCTACACTAATACTAAGTTTTGCTGATTTTATTATATTTTCTTCCTTAATATAGCCCGGAATTTTTCCATAAGATTTTATCTCTGCTACTTTATCCTTTACTTTAACTGAATCTCTTAATTCGTTCGCATACGCAATTATTTCTGAAAGATCAACAGGGACTACAGTTATCCCCGATTTTTGAAGAATCTTCTCAGAATATCTTACAGTTTGAAATGGAGCAGGCCTGGTTCCTATTTGAGCAACTCTAGCCTCTTTTAAACCTCTAGCAACCCTACAAACCTTGGCAAAGAACTCAATATCATCACTAAACTCTTTACTTGTAATAGGATAAGTATGTAAACTTGTATTAGTAAATTTTATATTATATTGGTACAAATTATTACATAATGAAATTTTTCCGCAGAATGAGTCCCTTCTATGCTCGATATCCATATTATCTAGGTCATCGTTAAAAGCTTGTACTAGAATAGGAACATTAAGTTTAGCTATTTCAAGAGTGTTTACAATTCCTATCTCGTCTCCAAAATTTGGTAGACTTATAATTATCCCATCAATTTTTTTATATTTGTCCCTAAATAGCTCGGCACATTTCCTAGCATCTTCAATAGTCTCTACTGTGCCATATTGATTATCATTTTCAGATAATGCTACGTAATCATATCCAAGTTTATCCAGCCTTGCTAAAATCTCCTTCCGACCATCCCGAGCTAATTTAGGATTAAAAAATCCTCTATTACCTATAATTACCCCAAAAGTATTATTTTTCACTTTTCACCCCCTAATTGTACTATCTGGGCTCGGTGTTTACAGTTTAAATTCCTCCACTCATACAATATTTAATATTATTTGATATAAACAATTTTAATCTGCATTTATTCCTAATTTAATTTTGAAAACTGCAATCAAGATTATCATAATTTAATTGAATGTCAATTAAAAATTTCATAATATTTATTTTTATATAAAATTTTATATATTATATAATCCTTAAAAATCTGAATTTTCAATGTTTTTTATGCAAAAATACCCATTTTCCCTAGCATTTTTAACTTTAATCTGTTATATTAATTTCTAATAATAATATATTAATATGAAATATAATAATGATCTGAACCCCAGAAATTGGACACATACTTATCTAAATTAAGACCAACTGATGAGACTTATTTTTATTAAATTTATATTCAAATTCTTCCGGGGGCATGTACCCCAGTCATTCTATGTAAATGATTAAAGAAAAAAATTACCTGAATTATCAAAGAACAA
>CAZHOY010000338.1:0-1983 GCA_964534695.1 uncultured Actinomycetota bacterium
AAGCAGGTTTTCCATTTTCATATATTGTTCTGGAATTAATTTCTACATTTATAATGGTTCCATCTTTCTTCCTAAGTTGAGTTTCAAATATTTTTTTTCTTTGTTCAGGTGTTGGCCTTGATTTCCCATTAGCATAAACCTGTTTTTTTACATCCAGCGAGAGGAGCTCTTCCCTACTGCTATAACCCAACATTTTTACAAGTGCAGGATTAGCATCAATATATTTACCTTCAAATGTAGTTCTATACATACCATCTCGAGCATTTTCAAACAGTGCTCCGTATTGTTTCTCACTATCCAACAAGGCATCTTCAGTTTCCTTTCTTTTAGTAATATCCTTTATTATTAACTGGAAACCTTTGATCTTCCCTTCTTCTTTTATTACCCTAATATGAGACTCTGTAAATAAAACCTTTCCATATTTATCCTTTAAACTAACTTTAAGTGGTGCAATCTTCTTTCCCTTTAAAAGGTCATAATATATTTTAAAGGATAAAGGGATATCTCTTAGAAATGCGCCTCTAAACTTAGAAAAATGTCTCCCTATTATATCCTTCTTGGGAAAACCTGTAATTTTACTAATATTCTGATTACATTCAGTAACTATACCCAGTTTATTAATAATAGCAATCGCATCAGGAGCTTCATTAAAAAGCTTTTCATACTTAATCTTACTTTGCTGTAATTCTTTTTCAATTTTTATACGAGAATCCAGTTGGTCTTTTAATTTTTTATTTACTTTTACTAATTCTTTTGTTCGAACAATTACCTTCTTATCCAATTCCTTATTTGACTGTCTTAATTTGCTCTCAAGGTTTTTATGTTCAGTTACATCACGGACAATCCCCAGCACAACTTTATTTCTATTGATCTTTGCAGGATATGTTCTTATTTCCACAAAGATTTCTTTTCCGGTCCTGGTTTTCAGGGTAAATTCATCAGGCCCTGTGGGCCTGCCCAATTTATTCAAGGCTAACAGTTTTGCAACTTTGGGTATTTGACTGGGGGATAAAAGTTTTAGCTTTAAAAAGCTTTTACCAATCAATTCCTCTCTCTTATATTCAACCATATTCTCAGAAGCTTTGTTTCCATCAATGAAATTACCATTTAAATCATTTAGGTAATAAGCATCTGGTGCATATTCAAATATTACCCTGAATTTATTTTCTAGATCCTTAAACCTTAATTCCACTTCTTTATTATAATTTCTTAGATTAACAACACTCTCAAGATAATAACTATTACCATTGGAATTACAGGTGGTTATTTTCCTTAATACCGGTATTTTATCTCCAGCTGTATTTGTCAAAAAGGTACCAAGTTCCCTAAGGTTCTTTTTAAGTTCTTTTCCAGTGCAAAATTCTTTTTTTTCTGAGCATATATTTAGACAATTACATGATAAGCCGATTATCTTCTCCACAGGCATACCAACCATATCTGAGTATGCTTTATTCACCCTTATAATCTTATGAGTCCTTGAATCAACAAGCATTACACCAATTGGTATCATATCTAGGGTTGACACCATTTGTTCTAGATCTATCTTTAAATCTATACTCATTTTTTCACCTTGATATAAAATTTACTGCTCATCCTTTCCAGTTTTAAATAAAAGAAGCTCCTCCCTAGGTATATACCAACTTTTACCCAGTTTTTTTGCTCTTATTAACCCAGACTTGCACCATTTTCTAACTGTCACAGGTTTAACTTTAAGTATCATAGAGACTTCTCTAACTTTAAAATAAATATTCATAATAAAAATTACCTTTATTGTTAAAAAGGTATAAAAAACATCAAAAAATACTATAATGATGTTAATATTGTAACAAAAATATAGATTAATTTAAATATAAATTTATAAAGCATTAATATAAAAACATAATAATACTTGTATAAATTATTATATTATATACATTTATCTAATGTAATTTAAACTAAGCTAGGAGCTTGTCCTAAAATAATCAACTAAAACCAATAGGAACA
>CAZHOY010000339.1:0-1981 GCA_964534695.1 uncultured Actinomycetota bacterium
GTCTGAAGGAGCTACAGCTATACCATCTACTCCCTGTGCAATATAGGTTTCCATAGTACTTATCTGTGCTGCTATATCTTCTTTAGTCGGTACCCAGAATATTGCATCCACACCTATGTCTTTTCCTGCATCCAATGTTCCTGTTTCAACATTAGACCAGTATGGATGCACTGACTTCCCTATTACAACCACAGTAATCTCAGTAACTGGTACACCTTCTTCAGCTGGTGCTGCCTCTTTCTTGCAAGATATTCCCAAAAATAACATTGAGACAGCAAAAACTATAATTAGAGCAAGTATTACTGCTTTTTTCACCTCTCTCATCTCCTTTTAATTAATTTTTTTGATAAAATATGTCCGAGATTTATTTAAGGTAAACTTCCAGAGAGCACTTAGATAAATCTCACTTTTTTCCTCCCTTTACTCACACCTCCTTTAACTCTCTTAATATTTATTTTTACATTAATGTTAAAGAATTATTCAAAGTATTTTAAAAGAACATAAGATGCCTCTCCCAGTACTCCTGCTTTATCACCAAGCTTAGAATATTTAATATTACTCTCCTATTTATTTGCTTGAGAGTTTTTAGTTTTTCATTGGAACCATTAGATAGAAAATTTTTTTATATTCAATGGTTTGAGTTCTTATTATAGAAGTAAGATGTTAGTTAGTCAAGTCAATTACATAACACGTTTATATAATTGACTTGACTAACTAATTTTTTTCTCTTACTATAATTCATAAAAAATATTAAGCTTTTAAAAAGTATTTTATTATAAAAATAAGAAGAACTAATAAAACATCTAAACACATTCAGTCTAAAAAATGCGGCAATCCCAAATGCTACTGCAGCCAGGGTAAAAAACACGGGCCATACTGGGCTATATCTCAAAAAATAAATGGTAGGATAAAACTTACCTATGTCAGTGATACAGACATATTAAAAAAGGCATTTGCCTACAAGAATTACAATAAAGATTTAGCGCTCCTAAGAAAGATTAATGAAAAGATATTTTACTGGCTAAGGATATTAAGGGATAAGAATACAACTGTCTATGAAAAGTGATCTTACAGTATTTGTAAAAAACAGACCCAAAGTAATAGCGGCACTTAAAAAGGGGACTCCTGGCTGGTTCGGTTAAAGGTTAAAATTTGTATTTCCGTTAAAAAATTAACATTTTAAATATATTCTTAAAATAACATAATCAATATGATAAAGTTATAGTTATATAAGCACCAGTATATTTATTAATGATTATGCAAAGTTTAGAGTTTTATAGAAATACCGGATTAATTTTATGCTGCTATTTTATAGGAGCAATACCTTTTTGTAATATCATTGCAAAAATCCACAGCAAAAAAGATCTAAGAAAGATCGGCGATAGGAACCCTGGCGGATGGAATCTTGTATTTAACGTATCAAAATCCTGGGGAATTTTAGGAATAACCCTGGATGTCCTGAAAGGCTTCCTATCATACTTTTTGGTCTTAAGAATCTCTGGCTTGGAAATGGTAGCTGTACTGGCCGGTTGCGCCGTCGTAACAGGGCATAATTATTCCCCATATTTAAAATTTTCCGGAGGTAAAGGAGTTGGTGCCACGCTGGGGTTTATGTGTGCAGTTCATCCGCTTGCCGTCATAGCTTACGGAATCGGTATTGTTCCGTCATTATTTTTAATCAGAAATATGATCTGGGGAGTATTTTTTGGGATTGCCGCATCAAGTATTTTTTTATGGGTATTCAAAGGATCACCGATCTTTTTGATTATGGGAATTTTACTTACCATAATCATTATCCCCAAATATATTAACCGCTCAATAAGGATTTTACATAATTTTAAATTTAGAAAAGAGAAAAGCGCCAAAGACCTTTTTACGCCAAAGATAAGATAATTACTTATAATTATCATTTACCAGTCTTAAATTATCCTCTTCACTGACATCATATACCCTACCCTTCCATTTCAAACCCATTCCAACC
>CAZHOY010000340.1:0-1979 GCA_964534695.1 uncultured Actinomycetota bacterium
AAATTTTAAGCTGTGAATAGTTACATATTTTTTACTTTCCCTGAGGTTTGTATTTTAAGCTCTCAATAGTATCTTTTGCCCAATCCCGAAGTTCCTCAACTGAAAGACCTTTGAAATCTTTATATAGAAAAGGTTTCCCGAAGTTTAATGTCACATCCGCAGAGCGAATTCTCCAATCCCCTTTGGTTTTTGTATAATATAATCCGTTTATTGCAACAGGTAGAATATCCGCTTTTGCATTTTTTGCAAGATAAAAAGCACCTTTTTTAAATTCTCTCATCTCACCAGTGACAGTTCTTATCCCTTCCGGAAAAATCATTATGGAAGTTCCATTTTTCAAAACTACTCCGGCTTTTTGAAGACTTTTAACGGCACAATAAAAATTTTCCTTGTTAATCGGTATATTTCCCCACCTTTTAATCAGACTGCCCCAAACAGGCCAAGAAAAGTGCTCCTGCAGCTCAATTCCAACAAAGTACAATAGAATGTACCCGAGACAAAGAAATACATCTAAAAGGCTCTCATGGTTGCAAACAATAATATAGCAGCATTCGTGGTCGAAGAGATCAAGTCCTGTAACTTTTATACTTACACCAACACTTTTCAACAATGCCTTACATAAGGGTCTTGCCAATATAACGATCTGTTGCGGCTTGAAAAAAATCAAACCGATAAAACCAAGAGCGGCAATAA
Organism: uncultured Actinomycetota bacterium; assembly: GCA_964534695.1. Taxonomy (GTDB): domain Bacteria; phylum Actinomycetota; class Humimicrobiia; order Humimicrobiales; family Humimicrobiaceae; genus CAZBSE01. The sequence continues at coordinate 694 of CAZHOY010000340.1, forward strand.
GGCAAAAATAGAAAAATCCAATTGTCCATCGGATAAGATAAACTATTACATTCATTTATTCGAACCTAAGAAAACATCAACTTTTCACTTTCTCTCAGGAATAACTAACCCAAATATATAAATATAAGCACATTTAATAAATTGTTTTCTAAGGTTAAGGTAAAAATTTCCTGTAAGGGGGATAGCATTCCAATTTCCGCCAGGAGCACATTACTAATGGGGGATATTAAATTATTGCTCGAAAGAATAAAGAAGATTATTTAAATGAATCAATTATGGATGCTTTAATTGACCAGACGAACACCGATGCGTTAGCGGAATATCTATTGGAATGGTTAACAAAGCAGAAGTAAATCAAACACTCTTGTTTGATGTTCCTCTGTAAAGTTTGAAATCCCGAATAGGTTTTTTATGCAAAAAGAGAAACAAAGTCGAACTTATTAACATCCACCAGACCTTTATCCGTAATTTTAAGTTCAGGAATAACCGGTAAAGCCAAAAATGATAACGTCATAAACGGATTTTCTAATACACACCCTAGTTTATGTGCTTCTGATGTTAAATTATCTCCTAAATCCCTCACCTCTTTTAAAGGTTTGTCGCTCAGTAGCCCTGCAATCGGAAGTGATAGAGAAGCACTAATTTCCCCATTCTTAATGACCACCTGACCGCCATTCATTTTTTTAATAGTTTCAACCGCTTTAAGAATGTCCATATCATTTACGCCAACTATAATTATGTTATGAGAATCATGTGCAACAGTCGAAGCGATTGCACCTTCTTTTAGTCCCACTCCTTTAACAAACCCGATTCCAATATTCCCGGTTGCTTTATGGCGTTCAATAACAACAATCTTTAATATATCCTCATCCGAATTACTTATTAATACGCCATTTTTAATAGTGGGTTTATATCTTTTCTTTTTTGTTATTATCTGATTTGGCACTATCTCTATGACATGTATTCTGTCTCCTCTTATCTCAACTCTTAAGTCTTCCTTATTCACCGGTTTAAAATGAACAGATTTGGGGGCTGACACTGTTTTATACTTTATTTCTTCCACTAACTTGCCCGCTTCTGCAACAAGTTTTCCCGATTTATAGACCTTTTTAATCACAAACCTTTTAAAATCATCAAACACTATCATATCTGCAAAATATCCCGGAGCTATTGCACCTACATCTTTAATTTTAAAATGGGAAGCCGTATTTAATGAAGCCATCTGAATTGCAGTGATGGGATCCACACCCAACTTTATAGCCTCTTTAACCATTGAATTAATATGC
>CAZHOY010000341.1:0-1975 GCA_964534695.1 uncultured Actinomycetota bacterium
CAGAAAGGAAAAAGGTTTCACCCTGGTAGAACTTATGATAGTAATTATCATACTAGCAATTCTAACCGGTATTGCCATTCCTAGCTATATGGCATTGAGAAACAGAGCCAGGACAGCTGCGGCGCAGAGCGAGATGAAAAACATTGCTACCGCGCTGGAACTTCACATGGCAGATAAAGAGATTTATCCAATAGGTAATTATGGTGCTATGACTACTGCATTAGAAACATTCGGTTATATGGCAGGTGTGCCAGAGTTAGATCCATGGGGCTCAGTTGCTTACACTTATTCATGTGAAGATCCAGGCTCAACTTACACATTGACCTGTGCCAGTGCTGATCCTAATGTAGTAATAGAAAATGGACAGCTACAAGAAGAAGAAGAAGAGTAAGAAAGCGGAGAGAAAAGATAGAAAAAAGATAATTTATTAGCATAAACAATGTAGATGTTAAAATTTAGAAAGGGGTGGTTAAATCCACCCCTTTCTTTTATTGATCTTATTTCTTATTTTTTGACTAAAAAAAATTACAGTGTTATCATTCAAAATTATAACTATCTGTAAAGATATATATTTTTAAAATAATAAAAGAATATCTGTAATAAATAAATATAAAATAATAATTCAATTATAATAAAAATAGCAATATAATATAGAAAATAACCCGGCAGCTACAAAGAAATAAAATAACAGTAAATAAGCAATAATTTAAATGGAAACAAGAGAAGTAATTTTTTATATAATTTTTTTGATGGCAGGTCTGATTGTAGGTAGTTTTCTGGAAGTGGTAATATACAGGTTACCCAGAAAATTATCTATTGTAAGGCCAGCTTCTTTTTGTCCGCATTGTAAGAAAAAAATAGCTTTTTATGATAATATTCCCTTATTATCATATTTAATACTGAAAGGCAGATGCAGGTACTGTAAAGTAAAGATACCTATTACCAGCCTGATTGTTGAAATCTTAACCTCTCTATTGTTCCTGGCAAATTATATTTTTTTCGGCCTGAGTATTAATACCATCATAGGAATTCTGCTGTGCAGTGTTTTAATAGTGATATCTTTTATCGACATTAATTTTAGGATAATTCCTAATGTAATAGTATTACCATTCACCCTGGTTGGTCTGGCTTTAAATATTTTATTAGAACCATCTAAATGGTGGATGCCCCTGGCTTTTAGTTCGGGAGCATTTTTATTTATGCTGATAATTCATCTGATATATCCCAGGGGTATGGGAATGGGTGATGTTAAATTAAGCTTAATGATAGGGGCATTTATAATAAGAGGTGCAATACCGGCTTTATTTTTAGGCTTTTTAGCCGGTTCAATATATGGAGTAGCACTTATAACCGTAAAAAAAAGAAAATTAAAACAAGCCATACCGTTTGGCCCCTTTATATCGCTGGGGAGTATTATATCTTTATTTTGCGGTAATAATATCTTAAAATGGTATGTAAGTCTTTACAGATAGAGAAGAGAAAGTGTGATTATAATGTCGGCAGTTGGATTAAATTTAAGCTCTTATTGCATATCTGTTATTGAGTTATTTAAATCAAGAAATAACTTGGTCATAAAGAATATGGCAATTTCAGAAGTGCCGTCTCATGCCATTGTAAAGGGTGAGATACAGGATGTAGCGGCTTTAACCAGCGGTTTAAAAGATATATGGAGAAAATATAAAATTTCTGACAGAAAAGTATTTATCGGAATTGCCAATCAGAAAATAATTGCCAAAGAGGTAAAAATACCGGTAGTGGATGATACGGAAATAAATAACTCTATTAAATACCAGATTAATGATTTTATTCCCATACCCAAAAATAATGTTATTTATGATTATTATGTAGTGGAAAAAGAAGAAAATTCTTCAAGATTGATGCTGGTAGGAACGCTTAAGAGTATGATAAATGATATAGCAAAAAGCTTTAAGGATGCAGGATTATTTTCACAGGCTATTGATCTGAATTGTTTCGC
>CAZHOY010000342.1:0-1956 GCA_964534695.1 uncultured Actinomycetota bacterium
AGATTTTTAAAAGAAAGAAATTCTCTGTATTCAGTATTTAAAAATTATGATGATAAAAATTTAGCAAAGGTATTGTCCGGGACACTGGCTAATATTTTTAGCAGGATTTTTGTTGATTTTAAGTTTGATTATAAGAGTTATTATGACTTGAGTACTGAAAGATCCAGGGATGCTGAAACTGGTGACCAGAAAATTTCAAAAGAGCCTCTTAGCTCTCTTATGGCAGCCAGAAATTTTTTTGATGATCTGCCAAAACTTATAGAAAAAAGAGAGAGGATTCAAAGCAGGAGGAAAAGAGATGATAAAGCGTTATTCACCTATTTTAAAGGCCAGTTTCTTGCGGTTTCAACGGATAGACAATACCAGAAAAATCAGATAGATATGTTAAAATCACTTGGAATTTATAATGTGTTTGAAAAAGAAATAAAAAGGACACTGCTTATAATTTCAAGTGAGGTTGTATCTAAAGAGATGGCAGGTCCTGCAATCAGAGTTTGGAACTTTGCAAAAGTTTTAGCCGAACATATGAATGTAATACTTGCTGCTCCGAATAAGGTTAGTCTGCAGGAACAGGAATTTAAAATAATCCAGTTTAGAAATGATGCAGAATTAAAGGAAATTATAAAGGATGTTGATATTATATTGACCGGTGGAATGACATTTTCTAAATATGGCAGCATAAAGAAGTCAGGTAAATATTTAATTATTGATATTTATGATCCTTATAACCTCGCAACCCTGGCTGAATATGAGAATGAACCTATTAAGAAAAGGTTGGAAATCCATAAGTCAATTTATTATATTTTTAATGAGCAATTGCACTATGGGGATTTTTTCATCTGTGCTTCTGAAAGGCAGAGGGATTTCTGGCTGGGAATGCTGGCAGCGCTGAACAGGGTAAATCCTTATTCTTATAATGAGGATCCAACTTTAAAGAAAATGATAGATGTGGTGCCATTTGGGCTTCCTACTAATAAACCCATTCATACCAGGGAGGTATTAAAAGGCCGGATTGATGGAATCGGAAAGGAAGATTTTGTAATTATATGGGGTGGCGGAATTTATAACTGGTTTGATCCTTTGACCCTTATAAAATCTATGGCTAGAATTGCTGAAATAAGGGATGATATTAAACTGTTCTTTATGGGTGTGAAACATCCCAATCCACAGGTAAGAGAGCTGAGACTGGTAAATGATACTATTGATCTGGCAAAAAAATTAAATATTTTTGGTAAAAATGTCTTTTTTAATTATGGGTGGGTTGAATATAATGAGAGGCAAAATTACCTTTTGGAATCGGATGTTGGAGTAATTACCCATCCTGCACATATTGAAACAAGATTTTCATACAGAACCAGGATATTGGATTATTTCTGGGCGAGTCTTCCTATAATTTCAACTGAAGGTGATTATTTAAGTGAAATGGTGGAGAAAGAAGGATTGGGTATTACTGTAAGAGATGGTAATGTTGATGATATTGTGAATGCCATAACTAAACTTGCTGATAATAAAGAATTTTATGATGAATGCTTAAATAATTTAAGGAATATTTCAAGAGAATTTACATGGGAGAAAGTGTGCAGGCCTATTGTAGCTTTTTGTAGAGATCCAATTCCAACTTCTTACAGAAAAAGAGAAGGATTTGAAAATATCTTTGATGAGGAGAATCAGGATTCGCTAAAGAGGAATGATAAGTTAAGTAGGAAAGATAGTTCTTTTTCTTATCTGGTAAAGAAATTTTTTTATCACCTATTTCACAGTGGCCCTAAAAAAACTTCAAGATTTTTATCTAATTACTTAAGGGGAAGGTAGACCTGTAAAGGAAATCCTTTAATATAGTTTATGAGTACCAATTTGGAAGATCAGAATAAAAAAACTAATAGAAGAAAAATAATCTTAAGAGCAGTAAATATTATTGTAGTTATAGGATTTGGAGCTTTTCTGGTTTATTATCTT
>CAZHOY010000343.1:0-1948 GCA_964534695.1 uncultured Actinomycetota bacterium
ATTGCTCTGCATCGAAGATATTATAGATATGGCAAATATTAGAGAGGAAGAAAAGAAAAAATTAAGAGAATTAATACAGAAAAGTAAAGATAATTTATTTAATTTAAGCTCCACTGAATTTAAAAAAGATATAAACGAAATAATTATTCAAATAGATAAAAATACATAAGTTAATTAAATTTTTATAATACTACCAAATAATAGAATAAAATATAGTTTAAAATAAAAATTAAAAAATAAGAAAAGTTATAATATTTATTTAGTTTTAAAAGATTTTAATACATAAAATAATATTTAATCTAAGATTTTGTGGTTTTTATTACAAGTTCTTAAAAGAGTTGATGTTTTATATAATTTACAATATTTTTAAATTATTCTAAAAACTCTAGAACCATTGGTTAAAAAGGAGTGGATGTATTTAATTTTTCCTATTTTGATTTTTAGTAAGAAGGAGAAAAATGAGAAAACTAATGACTGTCAACCAAACTATTGTTATATTTCCTCCTTATACCCAAACAGTGATAGACTTTATTTTATACGGCGGAGCTTATCATTCATAATATAATAGAGGAAAACCTGCCTATAAAAAGTAGATAAATGATTGAAAAAGGTTTAAGTAGTTACTAACTTCTCCAATCCGTTAGAGAAAAAATTAGAAATTCCAGGAATGGAGTAAGGTAGAATTAGTGAAGCGTAGATTAGATAGTAAGTAGGCAGAAATAAGCTTGTTTAAAATATCTCAATTTTTTATAAAAAAAGAAGGCTTTTTAAATTTATCGTTGTATAAAAATATATCTTATAAAAATATAACTAGATTTTGTATGTCAGAAAATTTTTTTTATTCAATTTAAATGAATTTTGCTCTTATCTTATAAATAGAATTATTTAATAATCTTTAAAAATATTAGAAGCAAAAGATGGGAAAAAGCTTTGATTCTAATTATTTAGATATTGAAAGTTCAATATATGTAGATTAAATTTCTGTTAAAATAAAAAATATTTGAACTATTATAAATGGTTTTATAATATGTTATAATTATAAAAAATAATTTGTAAAAAACTATAAGTAGTAAAAGTATATAAGCTTAAAACGGAGTATTTTTTAATTGTGGAAAAAATTGGTCGTTTAACAATATCATTATTAATATCTTCGGAAGAAGAAGAAAAAGAATTATTGAAGAAAATAAGCAGTTTAGGCTATAAAGTATGTCAAGGTAAAGCTGGAACAATGGATAGCAAAGAACTAATTGCTGCAATAGAAACAACCGCAAAAAGAGAAGGAATTTTTAAGGCAGGCTATTACAGAGAAGAGCATGCAGTTTATCATGCTGCCCTAAATGCATTAAGAGGTTTTTGTAGAGGAGAGATTGGAATTGGTAATTTTTTAAGAACTATAGGAGTAAAATTTGTTGTCTTAAGAGGTCCTATAGATACTACACGAAGTGATTTAGGAGAATGGGTATCTGTAGGTATTTATGGAATGATAGGAGCTCCAATTAAGGGTTTTGAACATGAGGCAATAGGTTTAGAAATTAACAATATTTAATATTTTTATTCATACATATATTTAATAATAAAATGAATAATAAATATAATTTAGATAGTTGTGAGAAATAAATTATTCAAAATTTTAATTTTTATTAAAAAAAGCTAATTTATGTAGTATAATAAAAACAAAATTGTAAAAAAGATTTGTTTTATGTAACCAATTCTTTATTCATCTATAATTTAATTTCTAATAAGTTTCAATAATAAAAAAATGTATATATTAATTAAAAGCCCAGAGATATTAGATAATAGGGGGTAATTCATATTTTACCTCCTATTTTTTATTTGATTTGATAATTTGATATTTACTAATTTTGAGGAATAGAGATGAAAAAAGAGAAGAGCTTAATACGAAAGGGAATATTAGACCTGAAGCCATATATTCCCGGTAAGCCGATTG
>CAZHOY010000344.1:0-1941 GCA_964534695.1 uncultured Actinomycetota bacterium
TTTAAGCTTTTAAACTTTTTCTTTGTATTAGATTTTACTTTTAAATTATAATATAGTTTAACTGAAAAATCTATTTTCCCAACTTCTCTTACTTTCTAAAAATATCTTATAAGTTTTTTATTATTAATAATAATAACTATATAAGAATGAATCTTATTTGTCAAATGATTTTATATTTTTTGGCTACATTAATCCATATATTTATATATTTACTCCGACAGATAATTTTATTAAAATAATAAACTGGATTATTTATAATGGAAAATGCTTAAAAAATCCATATATATAATCGGGTTCCAAATGAGCTGCCTTACTTCCCATAAAAAGAAGAAATCACAGGTTTATGATATAATAATACAGGTATCTTTAATAGATAATACAACACTATTTGGTTGATCCAATTGCCAATAGAAATCAACAGTAATATGTAAAAAAAGAATTGAGCAATATTAAAATTAATAAAACAGTAAAATCAAAAATTTAATTTACAATTCCGAGGTGAAAAATGGCTAAAGAAAATCCAAATAAAATCATATATGTATCAATTATCCTGGGAGTATGCCTGATTATAAGCTCCGTAATTGCTTCCCTTACATTTTATATAGTAAGATCTCCTCAAGATACTCTTTCCGTAACCGGCTCGGTAAGACAGAGGGTCACATCAGATATTGCCGTATGGACCGCTGAATTCTCAAGAACAGTTTTGGTTGAAGATTTAAAGACCGGATACGAAATGATGCAAAAGGACCAGGATATTGTACTGGATTTTTTTAAAGATAACGGATTTGATGAGGAAGATGTATCAATTTCACCGGTGTTTATGGAACAATTGTACAGATATGACCCTGACGCCCCCAAGGAAAATGTATTGAGGCAAAATGTAGAAATCCAGTCAAATGATGTTGAAATAATTACTTATATGGCTAAAAATACCCAGGAACTCATAAACAGAGGAGTTATATTTTCCATAAATTCTCTTGAATATTATTACTCCGGCCTACCCGACCTTCGAATTGAATTAATACCGGATGCCATAAACGATGCCAAGCTAAGAGGCGAAAAGATTGCCGAAGGCAGCGGTAAAAAAATAGGAGCTATAAAATCCGCACACCTGGGAGTGGTACAGGTTCTACCTGTTAACTCCACCGAAGTCTCAGACTGGGGAACCTATGATACATCAACTATCGAAAAAGAAGTGATGATACCGGTTACGGTTATTTTTACATTAAAATAAAACAGTATAAATGCTCCCTATTAAAAGCTGAAGCAAATTAAGATATATATCTTAAAAACGATGGGAACAAACGTTAAAGCACCAAATATAGATAAATAGCCACTATAATTAAATAGTGGCTATTTACAGAAAGACAATTATGCAGTTTTTTTTCTATCAATCAAGCCCAAAATAACACTTGCCACACCTACCACCAGTAAAACAATGGCCAGCCACAAAGGTGCTGCCATAATTGCGGGGAATAAGGCAAGTACTCCCAGAATAGCCAGAATAATTCCTACCACTATGAGTATAGCTTTACTCATTATGCCTCCCGTATTTTGAATAATAATAGATACAATCTTAAGGTATGTATTAAAATTTTTCAAGGAAAAAATATGTTTATATAAAACTTTAAATAATTATTTATAGCTGGGTGTTTTATTTAAGAAGAAGAATTAAACTTTTGGTTGCCAGGTCTCCCCAATCGGTACCATCCGGGTCCATCAAACCCTGCATTAACAGCCCTATGGTTAATGCAAAAAGTATCTTGGACACCTCATCGGGATTAACTTTTTTTACTACACCCTTCTTTATACATTCATTGATGATGTAGCCGAAAAATTCCATATACATATTTATGGACTTTAAAACCACTTTCTTTAACCTACGGTCTTTAATTGCTTTAAGATAAATCTCTAAAAAAAGCGGGAGTTGGCTCTTGGTTT
>CAZHOY010000345.1:0-424 GCA_964534695.1 uncultured Actinomycetota bacterium
GAAAAAATAACTCTAAATGAATATGCTATTTATGAAGTCCAAACTAAAAAGAAATCCCGACTTTTCTGTATTTTTCCGGTTAGAGAAAAAGCAGGAGTTCAGGTTGATGCAGAAGAAGGCGAAATAATTAAGTTTAGAAACCCCTGGTGGGGGTTTTTAGCAAGAGACATTGAGGATGAATAATAAATTTTAAATTAATTGTTAATATGAATTAATAAAATAAAAAACAATTAACACTACAATTAAAAAGATATTCTTTATAATTTCTTGATGATAATTACAGTCCATAATTGATAGAGGTGCTTTTAACTTGCCCCTAATTAATTTATAATAGATAATTGAATTTGTGTTTTCATCCGCTAAAAAGTGTAATTAAATGACCACAAAAAGACCCCCACAAACACGAGCGAATACAAGGGGAGGA
>CAZHOY010000345.1:434-1712 GCA_964534695.1 uncultured Actinomycetota bacterium
GACCACAAAAAGAAAAATCAAGCACAGACAGGAGCAGGCCCTTCTCTAAATAAATAATCAACCATATAAGTAAGGTCAGCTATATTAACCCCAGTATCTCCATTAACATCTGCACTCCACATAGATACTGGCTCTGAACCCTCACGAAATAAATAATCAACTAAATATGTTTGATCACCAATATTAACATTTCCATCAACATTTACATCCCCACAAACATAAGCAAATTCAATTTCTTCAATATTTTGATTATTTAAGTCATTGCTCTCAATCTTTATATTATCTTCATCAACAACAACACTAAAAGTATAATTTCCTTCTTCTTCACTAGTAAAATTATAATCAGCTTCAACAATTTCAAAGCTTTGAGCAGCAATACTTATAGTTTGCTCATCAATTAAATTATCTCCTTTATAAAATCTTACTGAAACATCTTCTAAATCAACATCCCCATTATTATATACATGACTTATTAAAAATATTGTCTGCCCTGGCACAGGCCAGCAATCTGAAAAATATAATATAGGTTCTAAATCAGCATACCAATCTAAATTCTCCCATTGCCTTACTCCCCATCCAGGACCCTCTGGTCCATCATATTGAAAAGTAGAATTTACTGCATTTGATGTTCTTGTGAATAAGTCAATGATGTGGGTGTCTGTGAGATAATCTCCTGACCATCCTGCCTTATATAAAGTTTCATAGTTATTATTCATAATATTATAAAAATCATCCCAATTTAAATTATAATTATCTCTTAACATAGAAAACATCCATGCTGTAATATCATAACCTGCACTATCCTGGATCTCATTTCCTAGCACATCATGATAATCATGTGTAGAATAGTACGACCAATTATAACCAGATCTCCCAGCATAAATTTCTGTATCTGCTATTTGTTGGGTAATATCTGAAAAATCAACTAAAATATTATATTGATAATATTGTGAAAAACCTTCTGTTAGCCATAATCTTGCATAAATTGGAAGAGGGTTTATTGAATGAAGAGATTCATGCAATGCTCCAGAATAATAATACCAGTTTTCACAAGTTCCTTTAGGAAATGGGTTAGATAAATATAAATGAGCTTCTCCTGGTATTGCCCAACCAGTCCAACAATTAGTACCACCAATTGGCTCTACATAAATTTCTAATTTTGTTCCAGAAAACTTTTCAGAACTCCAACCAGTTATTGATTCCAATAAATCATATCTTGGCTCAAATTGATTAAAAAATTCTGTTAAATTATCTGTGTAATTATTATAATAATTTTCT
>CAZHOY010000345.1:1722-1938 GCA_964534695.1 uncultured Actinomycetota bacterium
ATAGGAATTTCTCTTCCATCAACTATAATAACTCCTTTGTCATAATCAACAACCATCTCAAAGCCATTGTCTCCTTTAACAACTTTTATTCCCTCGTTTGAGGGAGACTTGTTTTCTCCCATGCTTAAAACAAATGATACACTTAAGAATAGAAATAAAAACAAAACTATTACTAAAGGTAAAGTAGCTTTTCCCATGCTATTTTAAATATTAAAG
>CAZHOY010000346.1:0-1933 GCA_964534695.1 uncultured Actinomycetota bacterium
CCTACAAAACCACTTTCAATGGCCCTAAGATTTGCATCTACGGCATCTCCTACATAGACATAATCCCTGGTTTGAAGCCCATCTCCATTAATAACCGCACTTTTGCCCTTAATTATTTTATTTGAAAATATGGCCACTACTCCTGCTTCTCCGTAAGGATCCTGCCTGGGACCATATATATTAGCATATCTTAAAGATATATATTTCAGTCCGTATGCATTATAAAAATAGTATAGATAATTCTCAGTAGCAAGTTTTGCCACCCCATAGGGAGATATGGGGTGGGTAGGATGCTCTTCATCAGCAGGAAAATATTTTTGCTCCCCATATACCGTACCTCCGCTTGATGCAAATATTATCTTATCCACCTTATATATGTGGCATGCATTGATAACGTTAAGCCCCCCTATTATATTTATATCCGCATCCATCAGGGGATCCTCAACTGATACTCTAACCGAAAGCTGGGCTGCATTGTGTATTGTAACTGCCGGTTTTTCTGCTTTAAATATATCATATAATTTTTTATCCCTTATATCACACCTGTAGAACTTTGCCCCGGAGGGAATATTTTCTTTCTTTCCATTGGAAAGATCATCCACTATAACTACCTCGTAGTTTTTCTCCAGAAGCCCATCTGCCACGTTTGAGCCAATGAAACCTGCACCACCGGTTATAAGTACTTTCAAATTAACCACCTTTCACCGATTACACTTTTATTTGCTTTTCTAAAATCCATCCGCAATAAGCTGTTTTTGCCATCTACTCCTCACTTATATAATCACTATTTCGAATAGCCGGGATGGATAAATCTACATTTCCGTATATCTTAATCCTTATACCCTCTATATAAAATACAGCTCCCTCTACTTCAGGAATCTCAGTTAAGGTATTTACAATGGAGTAAATTACATATTCATCCAGAACCCTGCTGTCCAGACTATTTTCTAAAAATTCCTGCGATAGGTCAATTGCAGCTATATTCTCATAGGTTTCTACACCAATTAGTTCTGTTCCAGCCGGAATTACCGGAAAGTGATATGATTTCGCGGGCCCTTTCAGCAGTTCATCTACAGCATTTTTAACCCCGGTTTCCGAATTGCCTGCCATTATGGTTCTTTTTTCAGAAACCAATTTTTTTTCTTCACCAAGACCTGAAAAATAAAAATTTAATTCCAGCCTGCTGGGATAAGCCTGTTCCTCTTCTCCGGTATCTGCCTGCCCTTTGAAAAAATTAATTATTTTCTGCCAGAAAGATATGCTTTCGCCGCCGTCATCGTAATCCGGATTTTCATAGGCGCTGATTTCACCGTCTGATGCATCATCCGTTTCACTACCGTTAAGATTACCTGCAGTAGCAGAATTCTCCGTATTGATTTCTGATTGACCCTCGCCGGTTCCTTTCAAATCTGATGTTGTTTCTTCATCTTCCCGACCGCCAAAAAGAGAGAAAAATTTACTTTTAAAAAAGCCGGGGTTATCAATGCCGTAAAAGATAAGAAAACCAATCACCACCATAAAGACTATAATGACAGTAAATTTTACAACAGGATTTAAACCCTTTCTTTTCTTCACAGCAGACCTGCTTCTAACATTAATAAAAACAATACGAATTTATAAATTTACTCATAACCTGTAATTGAGATAAGATAAAAACAACCCTCAGCTGCCTATAAGCTACACTATTTTATAAATCTTTACCAGACTGGCTTCGGGCTGACAATAAAATCTGAATTGCGAATATTTTCCCTCTCCGAGGCCTCTGGTCACATAAAGGACGAAAGTTTTGAAATAAAAAAGACCCGAGGCAAATTTTGTCTTTATCTTGCATCCCGAGATTATTGCTCCTATCAGCGGAAGTCTTACCTGCCCCCCGTGAGTATGACCGCTGAATACAATATCAGACTTCCTGCGTGCCACTTCAATTATTGAA
>CAZHOY010000347.1:0-1903 GCA_964534695.1 uncultured Actinomycetota bacterium
GGTAACCTGTTACTGTTCTATAATTATTTTTCAAAAAAGTCTTCCTCTATGAATTTTATATTAGACAAAAATAATTGTAGCTTATTTATGCATTTATGTAAATAAATAAATCAAAATTATATTTTAAATGATAATAATCTTTACTACAGCAATTTGCAGTTTAAGTCTCCTAAATTACAAACGATACCTAGCAATGTTTCATCTGGCTTTAAATTGGGTAAAAAACCAAAATAGAATATTTAAAGGAGTACCAGAAATCTATCTGACCTATATAATTATCTAAAAATACATTACTATTCATTTCAGGATTGTGTCTTGTTTTTGAGTAAAATTCAATTAATGATCTATTACTTACTACATTGATGTTCTTTCTTATAATCACTCACTTTCTATAAACAGTTTTATTTGATATGACAACATCAGCCATATTAATAAAAAGACCATTATCAACAACACCTGGGATACAATTTATTCTTTTTTCCAGATCTTCCGGATTATCTATTCTATTCAATTTTAAATCAATTATGTAATTATCATTATCTGTTGTAAAAAAATTCCTATTAACCATCCTATATAAAGGACTATAACCGAACTCCTTAAATTTTTTAAATACATGTTTATGATTTTTTTTTAAAACCTCAACAGGCAATGGAAAATTACCTAACTTAGCAACATATTTACTTGAATCAATAACTATTATTAGTTGTTTTGAAATAGAGGCAACGATTTTCTCTTTTAATAGAGCTCCTCCTCCACCTTTTATTAAATTTAAGTCATGATCAACCTCATCAGCACCATCAATAGTGAGATCAATATAATCAACATCATTTATATCCAAAATTGGGATATTATATTTTTTAGCTAAGATGTCTGTCTTACAGGAAGTCGATATAGCTTTAATTCTTAGTCCATTGTTAATCAATTCACAAACCTTTTCTATCGCGTAATAGGCTGTCGATCCTGTTCCAAGGCCTATATTCATATTTTCTCTAATAAAGGAAACTGCTATTTCCGCAGCATTACTCTTCTCTAATTCAATATCATCCATTTTAAATGGTCCTTACCTTTTATTTTTCCTTATATATTTTAAAACATGACTTTCTAAAGTTGAGATAAATTCATTTATCATATCTTTAGTAGTTTTATTGATATTTAATACTTTTTTCTTCCTCTATTGAAACTTTAAATCACCCTTTAAACTTGTTATTAGTGTGCTGTTAAAAATTCTTCTTTACAACCTCTATCAGTTTTTGAGAATCAGGTAAGAACAGCTTTTCCAGGTTCTGAGCCGATGGTGGAATACCATTGGGAGCTCCCAATCTCTTAATAGGTCCATCCAGGTAGTCAAATACATTTTCCTGGATCTGGGTCACCACCTCTGACATAAACCCACTTTGTTCAACTTCCTGAGAGGTTACTACTACTTTACCGGTCTTTTTAACCGAGGCAGCTATGGTATCTATATCCAGGGGTATAAGGGTCCTTAGATCTATTACTTCTGCTGAGATTCCATCTTTTTCCAGCATCTTTGCTGCTTCCATAGACTGCCCTACCATATAGGACCAGCAGACAATAGTGATATCTTTACCTTCTTTAAGTACCTTGGCCTGTCCAAGAGGAATAAGATATTCTTCTTCAGGTACAATACCTAAACTGTTATAGATAAGCTGCTGCTCAAAAAATATTACCGGACTATAATCCCGGATGGCTGATTTTAGCAGCCCCTTGAAATCATAGGCAGAGGCGGGAGCCGCTACTTTTAGTCCTGGAATATGAGTAACTAAAGCTTCCAGAGACTGAGAGTGCTGCCCGGCATATCCTTTTCCTCCCCCGATGGTAGTTCTTAAGACCATAGGTACACTTATCTGGCCCCCGGACATATAACTCCACTTGGCTGCCTGGT
>CAZHOY010000348.1:0-1900 GCA_964534695.1 uncultured Actinomycetota bacterium
GCCGATTTAATTTAAGGAGGGAAGGAATGGCCACTTCCGGCAACATCCCTTCCCTCCTTACAACATCTGTTTGAGAAAACAACAGTATAAAAACGCACAACGTACGCTCTACAACTTTGTCTTCTCGTTTAAAATGGTAAACGTTAATTCCAATATAACATATTAAAATTATTTTATCAAGTTTTAAAAAAATCAAGGACACCCGTACTTTGCCTCTTTCAAGTGTCCCTGATAGGCTATAAAGAACCATCGTCTTTTAGGGTTGCTGCCCAACTTTTAAAATCAACGATTTTTCTAAATCAGTGCAGACTTATTTTCTGATAGTTATAAACTATTTTTTATACCATCTTTTCCATTATGTCTTCTTTTTTCTCTCTGATGGTGGAGGCTCAGGAAGTTCACTCCATTCAGGGGCGAAAGTTTCCTCCGGCCATATTCTAGTTTTAGTTGTCGTGATCCACCCATACCCTTTCCACCACGAAATAGCAATATACTAAAAGTGACACCCTTTAAAAGGTTTTTTATTCTTATTGGACAAAACAGCATTTTAAAAAAGAATTTTATTTTATTCATATACTTTCTGACCTTTGTGATAATCCCACTTTAATCAGTTCTTTAATTATAAAAGACACGGAACGTTTTTCTTTTTCCGCAATATTTTTTATAATTCTTAAATCTTCCTCTTCCATTCCTGAAACGGAAATAGTGTATCTCATGGATCTTATTTTATCTATGTCCATTCATTATTCTCCTTATTTACTCCCTTTCCATATCGTTTGTCAGGTCTAAAATAAATCGGATTGCCATAGTAGCAACCTGAAGGGCTTCTTTCCTCATTATGCATTTATTCTGATTTTTCTTTTTCACTTCATCCCATAACTCGTCAATCTCTTCTTTTATAACCGCATAACCTTCATGATAAGAATTGAAGGCCGGAAATTTTTCTATTGCCCCTCTTAATTCTTCGTCAATTTCAAGTATAATGTCAAAGTCTGACATTTCGTTAATTAGGACATTTAGTTGGTCGAACTTTTTCTTTATTGGACAATTCTCTATTTGATTTGGTAACCATAACGAACAATAACCTTTTGCCTGCTCAATGTGCATATAACAAAACTTATTTTTACATTTCATCGTTTATCCTTTCTTTAATTATTATAGAAGATATTACAATTTTTATTATAAGTCAATATGTTTTAATAAAAAAGGGACTTAAATAAAAATTATTTGGGATCATTCGGGGGCCATCTCTCCTACGCATACCCCCGGTCTTCCCCCCCCCTCCCTGATTTGCCCTGGCCCTGGACTTGGATTCTACACACTTATTTATGCTCAGTAATGCAGCACGATCACTACTCACAGTAGCCAATAAAAGTGTACTAATCACTACTAAAATGACACTAAATAACCTCATCAAATTAGGGGGAATTGATCTTAAATTAGTTAGTGTTGACAGGCAGTGAATAATCTATAATATACCCTGTATCGCAAATGTAGGGGGGTAGGTTAAGTTTTCTCGCCGGATTGGTGTTTAGTATCGAATAAGTCACTTTGAAGTGATCTGTATTCATCCTCGGCAATTCTGGTAATTGCTTCAGCGTTGGTGTAAGTTGAATCCATTTTGTTAATCACATCTATAGCATTGATCCGGTCTTTGCACGAAGGTTCATTCCTGACTAAAGTAGTCGACTTTATTTCGTTGTTTTCGTTTTTGGTTACCATTTCAGTCAGCTTTATGGCTTTGCCACGCGCTATGGTGGCGAGAATGTTAACACGGTCCTGAATCCCTATACCAGCCTTCTCGGTCATTTCTCTTATCAAGTTCTGAATTTTAGGTTTCTTTAGAAGGTCACTTGCCTGGACAGCCGATGAATTATAATTATCGTTGTTATACGCTATC
>CAZHOY010000349.1:0-1896 GCA_964534695.1 uncultured Actinomycetota bacterium
TTTAAAGAGTTGGACTAAATTGCTTTGGCTGCCCCGGGTTGCGAAATTTCGAACCAAATTATTAAAGAATTAACTTGTTTAAAAGATTTTTTAATAATCAGGTAAAATAAATGTCTATGGTGGCTGGGGACAGTGGACAAAGTTAGAACCACTTTATTAAGCTTAAATGAGGATATTTTTATACCAGAATTAATTTCATAGATTTAATTAAATTAATACTCCTCTTTAAATCTATTTTATTCTTCTTATTCATTATTACTCCTCTAACAGCATTTTAGCTACCTGTTTTCTTATTTATCTTCATGTAAAAGATCAGGACAATGATCAATACCAGGAGCATAGTAATAAAAATAACGGCCATAAACATTGAAAGAAACATATTATATTTTGAAATAGTTCTAGTGAGATAAGAAGCGAGAGATAGTCCAATTCCAGACGATAAAAGCATAAGGGTGGCCATGGTACCTCTTCCTTTCTCATATACAGTGCTTCCAGTAGATAGGATTAAGGGGAAGAGTGCGGAATACCCCAAGCCTGCCAGGCCAATTAGTAGATAAATTGATTGACTACTCTTAGAGAAGATCAGAAGAACTGTAGAAGCCAGACTTATTAATGCTAGTATCAGCATTATGTATCTTGATTTTATCCTGCCAGTTATAAAACTAACCAGAATTCTGCCAATAATTATTGCAGTCCAGAAAATGGAGAGCATATAACTTGCGCTTTGCACATCAATTATACTTTCCATTCTAAAAAAAGTAGGGGACCAGTTTGAGAGGACAAATTCAGGCACTACATAAAGCATCAGGCAAAAAAACATTATAATAAAGATTATATTATTACTTCTATCAGTAAAAATACCTTTTAATATTAGTCTTTGCTCTTTTACAGGAGAGGGGTGTTTTCTACGCCTTTTGAGAGTAGAGTAGAGAATTATCATCAATACTGCCATAGAAAATAACACATAGTACAAGTATTTCCAATCATATCCATTCTTTACCAGGGTAGAAACCATAAGGGGAAATACTATAGAGCCCAAAGGGAAAAAGCTTGTAGCAATGGTAATCAACATGTCCTTGTTTGTAATCGGACTTTCCAGCAAGTTTTCAATGACAACCACCAGAATAATTCCTAGAAGATATCCTGCTAGAAAATAAATAATAAAAAATAGTGCGAGGATTCTTATCTGGCTAAGAATTATAACTAGGATGGACAATAGGGAGTATGCGGTAATAATAATATGCAGACTATTAAATCTTGCCCTGTAAAGAAAAGAGGTAAGCCTTCCAGCAACACCTCCAACTGTAATAGAAGCAAAAATGAGGTTTAAATCCCTAGGGTCAATACTGAATGTTTTTCCAATTTCTATAAGAATAGGGCTAAGAGATATCAGAAATGATGAAAATATAAAAAAGGATAAATAGTTTGGAATCTCTTTAAAATAATTTTTAATATTATCATTCATATTCTGTCATCCAATAATATATAAAACCAATATTAATAAATTTATTATTATTGATCTTTGGCAAGTTATTCAAATAACTGATTCAATTATAAAATTTGTAATCTGGATATTATATCATAAAACAATTTATAGAATGTCTTTTGGATTACCGAAGAACAAGCGCGAACAATCGATATATTCCATATTTTCTACTCTAGAAGTGGTAAAAATATGATAGTTGAGCAGGAAATACATAAAGTTTCATTAAAAATTGGGAGGTTTGTCACTTTGCTAAGTGCACGAGGTGGTTGGGGAGGGTTGCGAAATTTCGAACCAGATATTAAAAGAAGTAATATTTTTAAGCAACTTAAAACACCGAACTAATAGTATTATAAAGTAATCTATAATTTGATATACTAACTATTCATATATTAAAATAAATTATTTAGAGG
>CAZHOY010000350.1:0-1870 GCA_964534695.1 uncultured Actinomycetota bacterium
GCTGCTCTACCAATTGAGCTACACCGGCAAATCAATTTTGCCTAATCATTATTATCATAGGTTATTATAATGTCAAGATGTTAAGATATAAAACTCAATAGGTAAAGCGGTGTTGCTAAATCTTATATATTTTTAATAGCCAGTTCTACAGCTCCTACTACAGGATTTGCTAAAAGCGACATATAATTAATACCCGGAAAATTCTTCTTCAACCTGCTGCTTATAATATTCTTGAAATACTTTTCGCACTTAAATAATCCACCTACAAAGACCAGATCAAAATTTTTATTTTTAAAACCCAGTTTTTGGGCCACGGTACTAATTGAAATTATCACCTCTTCGGCTTCTTCCTTAAAAATCTTAATACTTACCTCATCTCCCATTTCCGCAGTTCTGCATACTGTCTTTGCCAGCGAACCGACTCTGCCTTTCGGAAATGGGCTCTCATATGTCCATTTGGTTAATTCTATTATGTTTTTCAAATTCTGTTCTTCTAAAATTGTTTTGGACAGTAAAGTTTTTTTGCCACGTCCATCATAAGCTCTCATAATCGCTTTCAGAGCTTTTAGCCCCACCTGGTACCCACTGCCCTCATCGGCAAGAATATAATCCCAGCCATTTGCCTTTTCCTGTTCTCCTTCCTGGTTAACTCCAAAGCAATTAGAGCCGGTTCCAGCAATGATTATTATTTTGTTTTTACTCTCACTTCCCAATTCAAGACCTATCCTGGTATCATTGCAGATAATAGTTTTTTGCGGATCCAGATAGCTGCTGAGCTTATTATTAAAAACAATTCTCCTGTAAATTTCTATATCTCCTTCATCATTATTGCCTGCAAAACCAAAACAAGAGCTTACAAAAAAAATATCTTTCGGTGATTTTAAACTTTTAATAGCACTAAATATTCCGGTATTGAGATTTTCAATTGCTTCTTTTATTCCAACACTTTTATAACTACTTGACCCTGAAACCGCTCCAACAATTTTTTCCCCGGAAATGGTTGCAATTTGTACTGTAGTTTTTATCCCTCCTCCATCAACTCCCAGAATATAATTCATTTGCACTCTCCTACCTTATGATTTTACAACAGAATACCTTTTTTCAAAAAATATATCAATTTTTTTGTTGCTAATTCTATAGTTTTTCCATTTTTTAGCCGTCTGATTCAAATCGGTTCAAATATTATATTACTTTAAAAAAACACCAATTTAAATATAATTATAAAAGTGATGAATCCTAAAGTTTTTAACAATTCTGAGAAAATAATATTCGAGGAGGATTATTATGGTGCCATTTGAAAATGTCAGAGAAAGTATAGCGGCGGGCAGTTTTTATCCCGGAGATCCTGATAAACTTCAACACCAGATAAACGAATTTTTGGATAATGCTGAACTGTCCGGTATAGAAAATATCAAAGCAATTATATGCCCCCATGCCGGATATATTTATTCCGGCCAGGTTGCAGCATATTCCTACAGACAAATAAGTGGTAAGAAATTTGACAGTATATTTATAATAGCACCTTCCCATTCAGAATATTTCAATTTCATCTCTATCTACAGTGGAGATGCCTATAGAACTCCTCTGGGACTAGTAAACATAGATAAGAAAAGAAGCAATATTCTGGTGAATAGTAGCAACAGCATAAAATTTTCAACGCAGGGACATATAGATGAACATAGCCTCGAGGTTCAACTTCCCTTCCTGCAGGTATTATTTGAAGACATAAATATAGTTCCTATGGTAATAGGCCAGCAAAGCAGTCAAAATATAAAAGAGCTGGGGAAATCCATAGGGAATCTTTTTAAAAACGAGAATATATTGATTATTGCAAGTACGGACCTATCGCATTATCACCCATATAATATCG
>CAZHOY010000351.1:0-1863 GCA_964534695.1 uncultured Actinomycetota bacterium
AACCTGCCGAAGTTAAACAGGAAGAAGAGCTGGTTGTAGAACAGGAAGAAGATATTGAAACTACTGAGGAGGAAGAAGTAGCTGAAGAGCAAGAAACAAGAGAGAATCTGGAAATCCAGGTATTAAATGGAAACTACATTCCTGGCAGTGCCACTACTACTACTCAAAGGATTGAAGAGTTAGGTTACGTTAATTTTGATATCGGAAATGTTGAAGGTGGAGTAGTATATGATAATAGTTTGATTTATTTTAAAGATGATCTTTATGATTTTGCAGATGAGATCGGGCAGCACTTAGGCATAGACGAAGATTTTATTGAAAATTTTGAGGACGAAGCTGTAAGCGATTTTGATATATTAATAATAGTGGGATTAGATTTTAAAGAGGAGTAAATATGGAAGAGAGAAGAAAAACTCAGCCTGATGAAAATGAAATGGATCTAAGAGAATATATGTCTATTTTATGGAGAGGAAAATGGATCATAGTTTTATGTGCCATTTTAGCAATAGCGGTAGGATTTGTCCTTATATTTACTCTTCAGCCGGTATATGAAGCCAAAGCCAAGGTACTTATTATTGAAGAAAGCTTATCCAGTGAATTGTTTGGAGGATATAACCCGGAGTACAGTACCAGCAGTGAGGTAAATTTTCAAACCCAGGTAGAAATACTCGGTTCCAGGCAGTTCAGGGAGGAGATAATTAAAAAATTATCTCTTAAAATTAAACCGGATGAACTTGAAGAAAAAATAAATATCAGCAGGGTCAGCGGGACAAAGGTTATAGGTATTGGTGTACAGGACAACGATTCTGAACTTGCTGCTGAAATAGCTAATATGCTGGCCCAGGTTTATATAGACTGGAGCATGGAAACTTATCAGGAGAATTTAAAGACGGTTTTAGAAGAAATAGATATAAAACTTGAGGATTCCAAGCAAAAACTTGATGATGTTTCTGCTGAAATAGCAAATCTTGAGGATAGAGGAAGAGATGTTCCGGAGAGTTTAAGGAAAGAGCTTGAGATGAATTCCGAACTGTATGTAATGCTCTCTGAAAAATATGAGAACTTAAGGATAAATGAGGCTATGGGCGAGTCTTCGGCAAAGATAACCGAATCTGCAGTTGTCCCCGAAAGCCCAGTTAAGCCTAATAAGAGGTTAATATTAATATCAGCACTTTTTATTGGGTTGTTTGCAGGTTGCGGAATTGTCCTCCTTAAGGAATTTCTGGATAACACCATAAAGACAACTTCAGATGTTAAAAAGTATTACGGCTTAAATGTTGTATCACAGATCGTATATGATAAGGCTTATGATGTAAAGAAAAGAGAACTGGTGGTATTAAAAGATCCCAATTCCCAGGTTTCAGAATCCATAAAGGAACTTAGGACCAATCTGGGATATTTTAATATAGGTAAAAAAATAAAAACAATCGGTATAACCAGTGCCCAGCTTGAAGAAGGTAAGACTTTCCTATCGGCAAACCTGGCAGTAGCTCTTGCCCAATCTGGTTTAAAAACACTTCTTCTTAATGCAGACTTTAGAAAACCGGTTATACATAAATATTTCGGTTACAATAATTTATCCGGAATTACCTCAGTTTTAACCGGATATTCCAAGTTATCAGGAGAGATAAAGTCTACCAGGGTAGATAATTTATATTTTCTTGCTAGTGGACCTATACCTCCAAATCCAGCAGAACTTTTGGAATCCAGTCTTATGGGTAAGATACTGGATACCCTATCGGAAAAATATGATTATATTATTATTGATACTCCTCCTATTGTACCTGTGACCGATCTTGTAATTTTAGCTAAAAAGATTGATTCAATACTGGTAGTAGCCAGAGTGGGGAAGGTTACCAGAGC
>CAZHOY010000352.1:0-1863 GCA_964534695.1 uncultured Actinomycetota bacterium
TTTTGTCTGCCTCATTATTGGGTTTACGCAGCACCTTCTGTCATAGGTGTCAATGGCATTGGCAGAATAGAAGCGCCCGTCGGTCTTTAGATATCTAGGTCCCATTACATAAACCTGGTGAATGAAGTTACTATAGGCTGCTTTTATGGCAGAGTAATTGGTCTCTTTGGGTGCATACCTTTTCCGTTCCCTTACCAGATTATTTCTCTTTAGCAACTTGTTTATGGTTGAGATAAGAGGAGGTAAAAGTCCCTGACCGTTAAGGTGCCACTTCATGTTAAGTGCTTCTATCTGGGTATAGAGCGCCCTCTCAAGCTTTTTTCTTGTGTCAATTATTACCTGTTCCATAACCTTATCAATCTTTTGTTTGGTACTGTGCAGTCTTCTTGAAAGCTCTTCCCACCAGTTGTCATTGCCTTCTTTGTATCGCTTGAGCCATTTAAAAAACTATCTCTTGCTTTTAACAAGACTTTGATATATTTGTTTGGGAGGTTCGCTATCTTCATATCTGGGTTGTTTTATGATCTCAGACTCATCCATTCTGACCTCCTTAGTTTTTGAGAACAGTATAGAAGATTACTGATATAGGTGTACGATGTCTATAAATAAATATTCATTAAGGTACCCTATGTCTGTGTACTTTTGGGTGTACTATGTATATATATTCATCAATTAGGTTTTAAATTCCAATAATAAAAAAAACATTATGAGCAATATAAATTTAGCAATTGCAATTTGTATAGGGAGTCCGTTATCGAATATAGTCAAAGTAAAAAAAACTATCGAGAGTCTGCTTATTAATATTGGTACAGAAGATTTTAAGTTCATCATTTCTATGAACCCGCTAATATCTCCAGAGATTAAAAAGTATATTTACCATAAAAAAGAAAAATATCCTAAAAATTTCGAATTAATGCTAGATGCTGACCTTAATTGGGCAGATTTTATCAATCAAGCGATTGACAGATCAAGAAGCTGTAAATATTTTATAAAAGCTCACGATGACATAGAATTATTAACTAGTAATTTTTATTATAAAGTAAATGAAATCTTAAATGATATAAAAGAACCGGTAGGATGGATTAGCTTTACAGATAAAGATTACATAAATTCTCACTGGGCTCCTTCAGTGCGCCCAGGTTATCACTCGGATTTTAGGAAAGAAAATGCATGGTCAAGTGGAAAACTATTTCAGTTTCACAAGTTACCAAAAAAATGGTATAGAAAAAAATGGAATTCTGATTGGGAAAAATTGCTTGATTATCCAAAAAATCCTGTTAAATGTCATGCACCTTTTAACCATTTTGTGCTTATAAAAATGGAAGCATTATTAAAACTTGGGTATTGCGAGAATTGGGGAACGAAAAATGCTTTACTGGTAGATGAAGATTGGGGCTTAAGGGCTATGGAGAAGGGGTTTTTTAATATTTGGATTCCATCTATTGAATATATTCATCAAAGAATGGATTCTTTACCAAGAAAAATGTTTAATTTGAAGCAAATTGGAAGGTTTAAATTCTTTTTGCCGTCAAAATTATATTTAAGAAAGATATTAGGTCTAAAAAATTTTGGTGGTGTTACAAGATCCTCTTTACAGATTATTCAATATCAACAGAAAGTCCATGATTTGTTTAAGAGGAAGTGGGGCTTTAATGTGAATCCTTCGGATGAGGAGTTAGAGAAGATTAAAAATAAATTTAAAAATACAAATATTTCATGGTCAATGGACAGATATTCTTATGATTGGGATTACATAAAATAATAGTATGAAAATCTATAAAGGATGAAATACTAGAAAACAAGGTTCATTTTCTTTAAGAAGATATGAAATTTAGCTTTTCGTTAACCTAAATTATTAAAAGA
>CAZHOY010000353.1:0-1855 GCA_964534695.1 uncultured Actinomycetota bacterium
GAAATGATTTTATAAAATTTTATTATTGCTTATCTAAATGATAGCTCTCCATCTTTTTCTATAAATCTATCACATTTTTTATAACCATAACTCTTATATATTCTATCTGCAAAATATCTTATAACACCATTCGGGTTTTCAAATACTTCAAATGAGGGATAGTATTTAGTATCTTCCCATTTATCGTCAGTATAAAGATGGTGTTCTCTTAAATAAGTAGTGCTTGAAAGAATAGGATTATTATCAAATAATATAGTCCCTTTTATATTGTTAATTTCAATATAAAAAAGTAGTTCGCATAATATATTATTTTTTCCAAAGAAATCTTTAATAAAATATATATACCCCCTGAAATCGTCTCCAATAATATAAAGAGTATTTAACTGATCCCCAATACTAGTTTTGTAAAGAATTCCTAAACGAACATATTCTATGTAACCTTCTTCATCAATATATAGATAATTTTTTTGGTAGTCAGAAATGTTATCATCTCTAGACTTTAATAAACCATATTCGCACATTTTGCCCTTTTTAATATTTGAGAAATCATGATTTGCTAAAAGGCCATTCATAAGATATTCTCTTTTCTTATATTGCTTAAAATCAATATTATCTAATTCAATATTGAGTATAGGTATTGGCATACATATTAATCTTAGATATGTTGTACTTTTTTGTTGTTCAAAATTATCAAAGAAAAAAACTATCTTGTTTTTTACAACAGCTAAAGCATCATTTCTGGTTTTAAGATTTTTTTCGATGCTTTCCCTAATTTCATAATCTTCCATGGGAATGGAAGAAAAATCCCATCTTTTGTAATATCTATAATCTTTTTTACCTATTATCATATGAGGACCTTCGGGACTTTTTAAAATATAAATAGCATAATATTGTCCTCCTGTGGGTTTTGAACAATCTATAGGAACAATTTTTACTGATAATTTCGGGCTTGTGTTACTAATAATTATGCTCTCTATTTTTTCTTTTAATCCTGTTTGCAAGGGGCATAGTTTCTTGGGTTTGTTGTCTTCTTCTTCTATACCATAAATAATAATTCCGCCATTTGCATTTGCAAAAGAAGAAATATCTTTTGCAATTTCCTTATTATCGCTTGAAAGCTCTCTTTTATACTCTAAATTTGGACTTTCTTCTATTTGATCATCTATTAATTTCTGCAAAAAATCTTCGTCTTTATTGCTTAAGTTATATAATTTTTCTAAAAAATTATTTGTCATTCTTTTCTATTTTTATTTCTTTTTTATATTATCTAACAAACTCAAGGGCTTTATGTTCATTGTCAAATCTCTTAAACCTATATTATTATATTACAAACTATAATACATAAAAAGTTATGAATTCTATATATATGAGTTAGGCTATCACTTTAAAACATATGTAAACTAAATATAAATATATTTAATTTGAAGTTCTCTTCTTTATGGTAAAAAATTTCGTGGATTTATTGAAGTTCCATTTAGACGTATCTCATAATGAAGATGAGATCCTGTGCTATATCCTGTATCTCCCATCAGACCAATTAAATCTCCCTGTCCAACCTTTTCCCCTACCCCTACCTTAAACTCACTTAAATGAGCATATACAGTTACATATGTGGTACCGTTTTCGTCTGTTCCATGATATATCATAATTCTTTTTCCAAAGTTTCCGCTGGTGCCAATTGCAATTACTGTACCATTGGCTGTTGACCTTACAGGGGTACCTGTGTTATTAGAAATGTCTATTCCTTTATGAATATACTTTAGTCTTATTTCTCCAAACTCAGAAGTTACAGCTCCACTAGCCGGCCATATTGATGGTATATCAGGATTATCTATAATTTCAGGTATTATAAACT
>CAZHOY010000354.1:0-1848 GCA_964534695.1 uncultured Actinomycetota bacterium
TCTTATATACAACAATATTCCCTTTATTTATTACTTCATCGTATATGATATGATCATCATCCACTGTGATATCAATTTTAAACTTATCCTTATTTTTCCCCGGAGAGCCATTGTCTTCAACTGTTAATATAAATGGATATGAACCTTGACCACTTATTTTTAAATACCCACTGAAGTATGCTTTATTATCTTCGATTATCATCCAATTAAAAGACCTTGCTATATAATAATCTTGGGTATTTTCATCAAACATTCCAAATATACCTTTAAGTTGTCCATTTCTTTTATATCTAACTGTAAACCCAAATAGTACCCTTTTTGTATTATCATTAGGTAAAAAGGATCCCACACCGATTGTAATCCCTTTGGAATCATATACTGCTATTTGAGTTTTACTGGAAGGTTCTGAATTATAATAACTACTGTTATCAAGTTCAGCTTCCACTTCATAGATACCGATAGGTAGATCTATATCCACTTGAGCTACTCCATATCCAGGTGACTGTTCAATAATATCAGCCTGGTAAGTGTCATATAGCCCGCCATCTTTATACAGTTTAAAATCAATAGGACCAGCCAATGTTATATCACCCAAACTACCGTCCTGTTCTTCTTCTATTTCACATATAAGAGTAGTAGGGTCTCCTTCTTTAATTAGGGTATCTCCAATGTAAGTTAATACAGCATCTTCTTTTCCTACTGTTATATTCTGCTCAGCGTAACTTGAAAGGTAATTATCATCACCATAAAAGTTTGCACATATAGTATAGTTTTCAATTCCAGCTGCTTCTTCTACTTTATATTGAGTGCTATTTACCTCTCCATTTGCATCAGTTGTAAGTGTTTCAATAGGAAGCATACAATTAAATTCTATTTCCTTACCTTCAAGTGGATTACCTTCATATGTAAGTGTAGCTTTTCCGGAAAGAATGTCAGAATATTGGATACTAGAAGGAAAGCCAAGGGTCATTTCTGTATATTTGGCTACCTGGACTCTTACAGTTTTACTGAAAAAATTACCATCATTAATTTCACCGCTAATAGTGACTAAACACTCCGCTCCTGGCCATACACTTTGCATAGTATCTAAAACTGAAGACCGGTCAAACTCTACTTTAAGTACTTCTCCTAAAAAACCTTTCCTTTCGTTAACAAACTCTGCTTCTCCTGTTACACCAATCTGATTATTCATTTATATGGTATCTGTCTTTATCTGGGCTACATCATAACCTGGCAGGTTTCCTAAGTAACATGTAATAACACCAGGGGCAGCCTCCTCATCTTTCCAGCTATAATCCCATTGTTTGGGATCAAATTTTACTGTTACCGGAACATCGTATGTGTCATCCAAACTTATATCTTCAAATGCTTGAGTAACTCTCTGTACATCCACATCCTCAAGCTCTAGTAATGCTTCTACTGCTGATATCCTGATTATTGGATGCACTGAAAAATTTAATTCTTTCTCTTCCTGGGTTGTACCGGGGGGAGCTGGTGGCCACATTTCCTGGTCGTTTTCGGCAAATTTAAAAACCGTTTCAATTGCTTCTGAATCACCGCTCTCAAGAAGGACTCTAAATCCGTCAACAAATCTTGGCCCGCTTTCGTCTGCAAGCTGTCTGTATTTTATAGCAAGAGTAATAAGATCTGGGTCTTTTAAGTCAATGATAAGACCTGCTAAAAAGGCATAGACAATCTCTTCATTCTCAAATGGTGAACTGATAAATTCTTCGAATATCTCTTCCAAGGACTCCTCATCAAATGTCCAGTAGGCACGCTGGTATAAGTCCCTTACATATGAAACCATTTCTTTAACATTTTGTTTTGAAGTTTCACTTGCAACCTTTA
>CAZHOY010000355.1:0-1846 GCA_964534695.1 uncultured Actinomycetota bacterium
ATTTTTATGGTGATTATATTAATTTTGAATTAAAATCTATAATATTTAGAATATAAAGTAACACAAAAGATGAGAATGCTATGAGGGTTAAATCATTTCTTAGAAGTATTGGTAAAGTAATAGTAACCAAAGAAATTTTTGAGAACAAAATCTTGTTAAGACTTCTTTATAAATATTTTCTTATAGGACTGCTTATTAGATTTATTTTTTTACCGTTTTTTTTACATGCTGACTTACTATCTACTTACAATAGAGCTGCACAAACGGTATTTAGCGGCAATTTTGGATCTGACTTTCATCAGGTAGCAACCAATATGATTCACTCTGCTTATTTATTTATAATTAAATTTATTATCCCTGATATAAATAATTATACAAATATTTTACTTGAGAATTCCTGGGTTAAATTAATTTACAGTGAAAATATATTTATAGTTTTATTCATATTTAAATTATTATATCTTTTTTTTGATGTTATCTGCATGTTTTTGATTATCAGACTTCTGTATGATGAAGAACCGGAAAAAAAGATTAAAATTTTTAAATATTGGGTATTAAACCCCATAGTTATATTTATAACCTATATATTTGCCAGGCATGATATTATCGGCATTACTCTTACTTTAATTGCAATTCTTTTGGCTAAGTACAGGAGAAAGTATTTGGCAATTATGGTATTAGCTCTTGCAATAGCTGTCAGGTTTTTTCCTGTAATGATCCTGCCTATTTTAATTTTTTATCTTGCCCGTAAAAAAAAGGATTATATTATTCTGTTTTCTATAGGTATTACAGGTCTTATAGCCATAGAGGTTTTTTCTCATTTTTATTTTAATAGTAGTGTTATTCTTTCATTAATTAATACACAGCATTTTAGCTTTATTCTATCGTCTAAATTAGATCTTATAAATCATGACAGGATATTTTATTTTGTAGCTATATATATTTTAATTATTCTGAGCTTCTTACATCAAAGGAGGAAAAATTTAAATCTGCTTTTAAATTACTGCGCAATAATTTTTATGATGTATGCAAGTATTTGTTATTTTCATCCCCAGTACCTGCTCTGGATAGTGCCTTTCCTGATATTAATTTTTATCAGAAGAAATTCTCTTTTTTATTACCATTGGATACAATTTATATTGCTTATGATAATTTTAATATATTGGGGAGATGGCGTAACTAAGTTTTTACTGACTCCAATAGATCCTAAATTTTTCATTTATATGACAGGTCCTATTCCTATTTTGAATAGATTTTATGATGCAGTCAAATTTGTAAATATTGCCAGAAGTATATTTACAGGAATTACTTTGTGGATGATATACTTGATATATAAGGAGAATAAAAATGTTTTATCAGGGGAATCAATAGTTGATATTAATAACAATTTAGTTAGAAAATAATATGTATAGGTATATAAAAATTTTTAAATTAATTCTGATATTTTTATTATTATTTTTAATTGTAATAATTGGTGTTGGGTGCAATGGGATATTCTTTATTCCTGGCGCTAGTTATGGATATTATATTTGGGAGGATAAAGATAATAATATACATATTGTTTGGAGCATCGATAGAAAAGATGCAAGCTTTAATGGTTGGATTGCAATGGATGGGGAAATTAAGGATTATAAAACATTAGATTGGGAAGAAAATGATAATATAAAAATACTTGAAAATAATAATAAAATCGAATTTAATGCCACTCTTGGTGAGGATGATTATTCAGATGAAATTATTTTTACTCCTATAGATTATAGTTATTTGGAATTTGATTTAAAGATGAATGACAGCTATGAATTATCGAGGATTAATATTGGAGAGTTTGTAAACAATCCTGAAAATA
>CAZHOY010000356.1:0-1838 GCA_964534695.1 uncultured Actinomycetota bacterium
TGGCGTCTTTAATTAAAGCAGGCGCTAATAATTATATTGCCAGAAGCAATCTTTTAAATCTGGTGCCGACTATCAGAGAGGAAATAAAGAACTCACGGTTAAAAATAAAGCAGCAGGAAGCCTTTAAAAAGCTTAAGGAAAGTGAAAAAGCTTTTAAATCACTTGTAGAAAATGTCCCCGATATAGTATATATGTACAGACTGCTTCCCAAACCGGGGTATGAGTATGTAAGCCCTTCGGTAAAGAAAAATCTTGGTTATACTCCTGAGCAGCATTACGCTGATCCCAAACTTATATATAAAATTACTCATTCAGGCGATAGGAATATTTTAAAAAAAATGCTTGATGGCAATTTAGATTACTCAAAGCCTGTAGAAATTCGAATCGTTCACAAAAACGGCAGGGCTATGTGGTATGAACAAATAGTAACTCCTTTTTTCAATCAGAAAGGAAAATTAGTGGCCATAGAGGCAATTCTGCATAATATATCCACAAGAAAAAAAATAGAGGATCACCTGTCTTATATGTCTTTCCATGACAACCTTACCGATTTGTATAATAGGGCGTATTTTGAGGAAGAACTGAAAAGGCTCGATACCCGGAGGCAGCTTCCATTAAGTGTAATTATGGGTGATATAAATGGACTTAAGCTGATAAATGATGCATTTGGACACAAAGAAGGGGATAAGCTGCTTAAGGGATGTGCAAATGTTTTAAAAAAATGCTGCAGGTCCGAGGATATAGTTGCAAGGTGGGGAGGAGATGAATTTTCTATACTTCTTCCTAAAACCGATGAGGAAGTTGTATTAGGAATCATTAAAAGGGTAAAAAATAAAAGCGTTAAAAGCAAGAGCGGGAAAATACCATTAAGCATATCTCTTGGAATGTCAACCAAAAGTAAGAATCGTCAGGATTTTACCAAAATAATTAAAAAAGCAGAAGACAACATGTACAGGCATAAGCTGATAGAGACGAAAAGCATTATCAGTTCAATAATATCATCGCTTGAAAAAACATTATTTGAAAAGAGTGTTAAAACTGAAAAGCATACCAGAAGAATTAAGGAAATGGCCCTGGAATTGGGTAAATCCGTAAAGCTGCCAAAAAGTAAAATGGATGAACTGTCTCTTCTGGCAACCATTCATGATATAGGGAAGGTAGCAATTCTTGATATTATATTGAACAAAAAAGAGAATCTTAGCAAAAGGGAATGGGAGACTATAAAGCGCCATCCTGAAATAGGATATCGTATTGCAATTTCATCACATCAACTTTCCAGCATTGCCGAATATATTTTAACCGTTCATGAATGGTGGGACGGAAGCGGTTATCCCCAGGGGCAAAAAGGAGAGGATATACCCATTCTATCCCGGATAATCGCAGTAGTTGATTCCTATGAAGTTATGATAACCGGAAGGCCTTATAAAAAAGCTATCAGAAAGAAAGGAGCTATGGCAGAGCTTAAGAGATGCAGCGGTACTCAGTTTGATCCGAAACTGGTGACAAAATTCTTTGACATTTTAAAGAGCAATAGAAAGTATTAAAGTAAAGTTACTTTTTTTAGAGCTAAACTTAAAATTAACTTCTAAATAAAAAAATGACAAAGAATGAAACTTCAAAAGAAGGATACAATATAGAAGCAGGCTTTTTTAAAAATGGGCTCCCGTATACCAGAATTGGCAATAAATCGAATATACTGGTTGATATTGAGGCTTTATCGTTCAAACATGAGCCGGTTTCCGGAATGATGCTGAAGAAATTCGTAGAATCACACAGGCTGCTGGCGGAAGAGTATGCTGTGTTTCTAATAGGGCGCAGGCCAAATTCACCCGAAGATT
>CAZHOY010000357.1:0-1830 GCA_964534695.1 uncultured Actinomycetota bacterium
AGTTTTGAGTACAATATACTGAAAAAGGATGATTTTGAAAATATTGAATTAATATTACGGATTTTTACCGGATTTAAACCTGACTGCATAATTGGCTGCACCTTTTATCCTTCCTATATAGCATCCAGGCTGCTTTATTATTTGAAAGACAGTAATAAAAGTAGTACTAATGATATAAAAATAAGCAGTGCAGCGGATAGAAATAAGGTTTATTCTAATAACCTTGGCACAGATGCTGATTCCGTTAAAGACATTGGCGATGTTCCGTTCTGGGCGGATTTGTTCGGTCATGTAATGGCAGAAGCGCAAGCCAGGGCAAATATTGATGGAAATGATGATTGTCTATTTCATTACTGGAACAGCGAATATAATATTATCTCCAGTGCAGATATTTTTTCATGCGTATCTTCAAGGCAAAAATATGCGCTTATAGGTGAGCTTGGAGCAGCAGGAAGACTCAACAGGCACACCCTGGGCTATGATTTTACTGGTGTGGTACCCTGCGGTATTCCCCCGGATGAGTTCATAAAACAAACCAAAAATATTTTTAGAGGAAAAGATGACATAAAAAAGGATGAT
Organism: uncultured Actinomycetota bacterium; assembly: GCA_964534695.1. Classification (GTDB taxonomy): domain Bacteria; phylum Actinomycetota; class Humimicrobiia; order Humimicrobiales; family Humimicrobiaceae; genus CAZBSE01. The sequence goes on from CAZHOY010000357.1 coordinate 580, forward strand.
TTTGTAGTCCTGTGGACCGGCGGGTATAATACCTGGACCGACGTTGATACTTTATTTAAGGGACTTACTCTGGCAATGAAAAAAAACCCAAAAATCAAATTTGTATCCACCGGAGGAGAGATACCGGAACAGGATATGAAGACCTATCCCCGCTTTCTATCCATGATAAATAAAAGCCCTTACAGGGACAGGTTCATAATGAAGGGCTGGATTGCTGGTGAAGATGTGCCTGATTATTATCTGGAAGCGGATATGGGCATAAATATTGATAAGGATATTTATGAAGTAAGACTGGGCAGTAAGAACCGTATTCTGGATTGGTTCAGGGCGGGACTTTGTGTGATTTCATCTGATGTCTGCGAATTAACTGATATAATGGAGAAAGAAAGGATTGGTTACACATTTAAGCCTTATGATTATAAAGAACTGGCGGAGAAGCTTACTTATCTGGCAGATCATCCTGATGAGGTCAGAAATACCGCAAAGGCCGGTAAAGAATATGGGCTGGCAAATTTCAATTTTAACAAGACTACCGAAAGGCTGCAGAAATGGGCCGCCAGTCCCGTATTTTCCCCCGATAGGGGAAAAAAGAGGAAAATTTTTTTTAAGAGGGAAGAGGCCCTTAAAAATCTTATACAGATAACCCTGCGCCAGAGAAAGATGATAGAAGAGAGAGACAGGCTGATATCAGAACTTAGGGGAATCGTTGAAAAGGGCTTTGTTTATAGAATGTATAATTATTTACGAATAGTTAGAAGAAAAATATTTGGTTAATCTGCTGTCTTTCCCCGGTCTTTTCTGGCAGAACAGGAATTATTTTCAAAAGTAATATGAATGCTGGAAGTTTAATATTAATTGTAACCTATAACAGCCAGGACTTTATTGAGACCTGCCTTTGTTCTGTAGCAGAGCAGACCTATAATGATTGGTTCATGGTGGTTATAGATAATAATTCGAAAGACGGGACTGTTGAAAGAATCAGGGATTTTAAAAATAAGCATAAGGGAGTGACCGGCGGTAATTTCAAACTTATTACCCTGGAGAAGAATATAGGGTTTTCGGGGGCGGTAAATTATGCAGTATTTAATTTCATATCCAAAAAAAGGAGTCCGGGAAAGGAACCGGAGTTTCTGATCCTGCTGAATCCGGATATGTATTTAAATCAGGATGCGCTGCAGGAACTGATCTCCACTTTCGGTATGGGGAAGCGCGGTCCGCAGTTTAAAAGAATAGGAGCTGCGGGTGGACTTA
>CAZHOY010000358.1:0-1828 GCA_964534695.1 uncultured Actinomycetota bacterium
GATTTTCACGTCTGGCCTGGATGTATTTGATGAAACACCACTGCTTGATATAAAACCATATGTAAAGGATCTTGATTCGAAATCTGACGCTAATTATGGCTGGATTGGAGAAATAAATGATTATGAACATCTTCTTTTACATATCAAAGGCATTCCTCACAGCTATTAACAACATATGAATATAGTAACCCAAAAAGTAACTATTGTAATCTAACAGCTAAAAAAGAGGAAATAAAATAAAATATCCTAAAAAATTCAACCCGGATATTAGAAAATGAGGTAAATATTAAAAGAACATATACAATATTTATATGGCATGGCGCATTTTTGGCTCTTACCATGTCAATGCTTGATTTTAATACTATTTTCCCTGCTTTAATCTCTAATCTAACAGATTCAAAAATTACTTTTGGTATACTTTATTCAATTATGATAGGTACCCCTTACATCTTTAATATTTTTCTAAGTAGATTAATGCACATGCATAAATACACAAAAAAGTTTCTACTGGTAGGTATTTATTTGAGAAGTTTTTCATTTTTAGGAATGGCAATCTTTACTTATTTATTTGGTAATAAATTTCCCTTGTTAGTAGTGGCGAGTTTATTTTTCTGGATTTTCCTTTTCTCTATCAGCGGCGGATTAGCAGGCATTGCCTACGGTGATATCGTAGGCAAGCTTGTAGAAAAGGGTAAAAGAGGAAATCTTTTTGCCTCAAGGCAGTTTGTCATGGGCATTACTTCTTTTCTTGGAGGGTTGATCGTACTCAATATTTTTACTATCAGTAAAATAAAATTCCCTTATAATTATACCATAATTTTATTTATAGGTTGTGCCGGCTTACTTGTTGCATCTAATGCATTTTGGTTCATAAAAGAGCCTCCTTCTGTCATAAGAAATGAGAACAATCAGTCTTTTAAATTATTCATTAAAAAAGTCCCTGCTATTTTGAAAAAGGATGTTAATTTTACCCGTTTTATTGTAATTGAGAACATTTCCAGTTTTAGCCTGATGATTTTTCCCTTTTATATTTTATATGCAAAAGATATTTTTAATATCAATGAAAGCTATGTAGGGCGTTATCTTATCTTCCAGACAATAGGAGCTATTTTTTCAAATACTTTATGGGGAACAATTTCAAACAGGTGGGGTTCTAAAATGATAATTAGAATTTTTGCTTTGCTTGGAAGTTTAACACCTGTCCTTGCCATTTTATTATCAAAACTTGGTCCTGATTATTATGCGATAGTATTTTTTATCGTTGGCTTTTTAATCAGTGGTAAAGCAGTAGGTTTTGAATCTTACCTTCTGGACATAGCGCCTGCCGATAATCGGATAATTTACCTGGGGATAAGGGGAACCATGAACTTTCTTATTGTCCTATTACCAATAATGGGGGGATTTTTAATAACTTTTATAGGTTATCATCTAACATTTATTATTGTCGCACTAGTTATGCTTATTGCCTTTGTCTTATTAAGAGATAAAAGATCCAATTAATCTGTTTTTTAATGATGCTATATATCCCTTTGAAAGCTGCTATCTATTTAACTTAAAATCTACTGCTTTTACATCATTCTAATTTCCTGCAAGCCTTCATTTAAAAATTATCAGCTCTGTGATATTAAATTTTGCTTCTCTAACATAAATTATATAATAATCTATTATTTACTTAGCTTTTTCTATAGCGTCTCTAGGACAAAATATAATACAGTCATAGCATCCTGAGCAAAGACTTGCATTAATAAATGGTGCCTCATATGGTTCTTCTTGTTTAATAATTTTTTTTGAACAAGCACTTACTGCTTTACATACACCATCTTTGCAT
>CAZHOY010000359.1:0-1823 GCA_964534695.1 uncultured Actinomycetota bacterium
GCCGGAAAAAGAGCTGAGCAAACACCATCCCTATATAAGATGCCGTGTGGAACAAGCAGAGCGGGCTATTGCTGCAGGCAGGGATAAAATGGCAGTTATGCTCTTGGAGCTTCCTTATATATTTGGTTCCATGCCGAATCGTATTCCTTTATGGAAGGATGTTTTACTTGACCGTTTCACAAAAGGTAAAATCATCTTTTTCCCAAAGGGTGGAACAAATATGATTGCTGTAGAGCATGTCGGCGAGGCAATAATAGGAGCATTGGAGCATGGCGAACATGGCGAAAGGTATACTGTAGGTGATGAAAACCACTCGTACAACGAAATGTTGGAGATGATGATGTCGGCCATAGGTGCTCATAAAAAAATAATAAATATTCCGCGGTTTTTGGCCGTAATGGCCGGCAGTATGATAGATAAGAGATGGAAGAAAAAAGGATTGGAAGGTGGGCTTGACGGCAAGTATTTAATGCGCGATGTTATAACCCATAATCTATTCTATGATCCTTCGGATACTGTGGAAAAGTTGGGGTATAAAAGAGGAGGGTTGAAGGAAGCAATTGTCTCCACTATGAGAGCCTGCTATCCAGAAAAATTTGAAGACTGAAACAAATTTTATGCTTATTAATAAGGTGTTGCACAATTACTAAAGCTTTAAAAATGATTTTTATGTTTTCTGCTCTCAATAGACGCACTTAGAACTAGAAGCTATAATGCTATTTTAAAAGTGCCAGTTAATCACCGAACAATATGGATTCTTTAATTTCTTTCATAAATAAATCCCGATCAGAGGATAAACGGCTTCTTCGCTTTTTTAAATAGGAAAACCTAAATGGTGAATACTCCTCGATTTTCTGAGCATATGTTGTATTATAAAATTTATCATTAAGCCCAACTGATTCAATGAGCAATATTTTAATGCTTTTTTCTATCAGGCTTTTTAAAGAGTCCAGATTGCTTCCTTTAAAACAGTTAATCTGGTCCATTATCCTGATACCAAAGTTGAAAGTACGGTTAGTCAATTTATCTAGTGATGTTTGCTTAGAAGCTTGTGAAAAGGGAGTTAGAAGTCCTGCTTTGGAATCTTTATTAACATCCTGTATATCATCAACCAGTTGTAAGTATGCACCGAAACCAAATAAAAATCTTTCCTGAGATTCAGTTAAGGAACTGGAAACAAGATAACCATCAGCCAGAACCGAAGCACCTCCTTTCTCAATACATATTTTTAAAATATCTGTTTCCGTGAGTGAGCCTGAAGTGTCAAGGAGGCCGATGCTTTTCGTTTGACCGTGATGAATAGCCAATAAGCTTTCATAGACCTTCGGATAACGTGAGCGTTCGTATTGTTCCTCTATCATTCCCATCAGGTTAAAGATAATTTTTTCATCGGTATTTTCAGGTACAATCTTCTCCCCCTTTATTCGTTGCTGAAAACGTCGGTTAAAAATGGTCTTACTTTCCGAAGTAATATAAGGATTGTCCAGGTAGTTATCGGTGTAAGGATAAAGCATACTATATGCAAAAACAGAAGGTGTTAACTCAATTGGCAAACCCATCATCGATTGTATCCCATTAATTATCCAGACATTACGGCAAGCCTGAAAAATATCTTCCATATTAAGGTTGGGGTCGAAACGACATCCTTTTTCTATAAATTTCTTTGTTGCTTCCGTATAACTATCTGAGAGTATGATATCTAAATGATTATCCTCAAAATTAAATGTTGACTTGAAAAAAGTTCTTATAGCAGGAAAGATAACTTTTGCAGAATCATGATTATTTCCTTCTGGTTTAGGCTTTTCGTCTTTTCTTTTTTTTAT
>CAZHOY010000360.1:0-1807 GCA_964534695.1 uncultured Actinomycetota bacterium
GAGGGCTTGCAGGTAATGAAAATGCTCAGGTTTTTTCATTATTATTGTTTAGAATGGGAACACAAGCACAAATGGGTACAATGAGTATGGGCATGGCGCTATCTTTTATTGTAAATATTCCTTTAGTATTAATTGCGCTTTATCTGTTAAAGCTTCAAAAGAAACTTCAATATTAAAATTAATAAACAGTGGAGCCTTAAATGATTGGTAGTAATACAGATATAAAAAATAATGTTAATAAAACACCCATATTAATAAATAAATTGATAGTTATAGGCTTTATTGTTTTTGCTATTGTGTATTCTATTATGACTTCAATACCATTTTATTTCACATTAGTAAGATCCTTTGTGCCGACAAAAGAAGCTGGTGAACTTCACTTATGGATTCCGGAAAATAAAGAGTTCAACCTTGATGTAAAATATGGAAATATGAATACTTATTATAATATGGATCTGGATAAATTTAAAAAGGATATTGGCCTTGAAGATGTTTTATATATAGATCCTAATTTAACAATGAATCAAATAAGTGAAAAATATAATGTGCCTAAAGAAAGAATACAGAGCTATATGGCCCCATACTATCTGTATAGTGGATGGATGGTTGTTTTAACAGATAAAAGATTTTATACAGCATTGTTTTATACTTTCTTTATAACAATAACAAGTATAATATTAGGCGGTTTGCTTGCTGCCGCAACTTCATATGTTCTTGCCCGATTCAGAAAGAAATGGCATTCTGTTTTATATTCTCTTTATATGATGTCCATGATAATCCCCAGAACCCTGATACTTCTTCCATTATACCTTATAGTTACTAGATACCTTCACCTTGGGAATTATGGATACCTTGCGATTATTTTAATATTTATACAGGGAGGATGTCTGCCGATAATGATATTTACAGGCCATATTGGCAAAATTCCCCTGGAGTTGGAAGAATCTGTAAAAATAGATGGAGGATCAAGAATTACATATTATTTTAAAGTTCTTCTTCCTTTATGTAAACCAGCGTTTGCAACTTATGCTGCTATTCATATACCAATTTTCTGGAATGATTTGCTTATGGGATTACTATTCTTAAAAAAGTCACAATATACATTAGCGCCATATTTACAAAATATGCAGGGAACATTTACAACAAATTACCAGGCCATGTACGCGGCACTTTTAGTAACTCTTATTCCAATTCTAATTTTTTATTTAATATTTAATAAAATGTTTTTAAGAGCTCAATTATCAGGTGCTGTAAAAGAATAAAAAATATATAAATTGGACCAGATAAGATCTAAAATAGGAGGAATATAAATTGAGTAAAGAAAAATTAACAATTTCCGGTTCAAAAGATTATTTTTTAAAAAATGGAAAATAGTTCTTTTATCTTGCAGATGCAGTATGGACAGCTTTTGTAAATATAGAGTTTGATGAATGAGAAGAGTACCTTGATTATAGAAAATCACAGGGTTTTAATGTATTGCAAATTAGTATAGCCCGCCTGTTTAAAGATTCTAACAGGCATTTTTTTATTTGTGATAAAAATGGAAAACCGGATTATTATAATATTAATGATGAATACTTTAATAGAGCGGGAAAAATGCTGGAAATAGCAGTTAAAAAAGGTTTTATTCCTGCTCTTGTTGTTCTATGGTGCCACCTTGTGGAAGATACCTGGATTTCAATTAATGATCCAGAAAGTATTATGCCAATTGATTCAGTAAAACCATAAGTAGAATATGTTGTAAAATCCTTTACAAAATTCAATCCAATATACATTATAAGCGGTGATACCAACTTTTTATCTAATA
>CAZHOY010000361.1:0-1802 GCA_964534695.1 uncultured Actinomycetota bacterium
CTACTTCTGTAACTTCTAATGATGATTTGGGATGTTCTAAGTTAAACAAAATTTTAATTGGTCGTTGTCTGCCTCTTACTTGAATGGGTTTCCCCTCGATTACTGCGGAGAGAGATGTAACTCGTTGCTGGCCATCAAGTAATAAAAGACGAGTTGATGTTGTGGGGTTACTTGTAGTTTCCACCGAAAGCTCTCGCGTTTGGATATTCTGATCTGTTTCCCATGCTAATATTGTACCTGTAGGATATCCTCTGTATAAAGAGTCTAATAAATCACGGACGCGAGTGGCTGGCCATACATATTTACGTTGCATTTCTGGTAATAAAAGTTCTGAGCGACTAGTTTTATTTACTAATTCTTGAATAGTTATGTCTATCTTGGGCATTATTGTACTCTTCCTTTATGATCTAAATTTATGTTAATTATGCTTTTGTCTGCATCTTCTATTGATAAGTAAGAAATATTGAATCCCAACCTATTTATAATAATAAGATTAAACCCAATATAAGTCAATCTCGCTAACGCCACGTTAGTGGAGTTTTCCCGTCGACAAAAAAATAAAAATATTGTTGTTTTAACCCTTAGAAGTATTCCCCAACTACATTATAAAGCTTATAAATTAACAAAGTGTTTATCAATCAGCCCCGTCCCTTTTCATAACCGCCCCCTTTAAAAATATTTACACAAAACTTTTTTTAACCCAATCACGCTTTTTAAATATATCTTTAGTTTTCACTATCCCCTCCGACTTTATCGAATGAATACTAAGTTAATAATAAGTGAAAAATTTTTGTGGGCTTACCTTATTAATTAGTAAAGGATGAATTGCATTAAATTTTACCGAAGTTGCTCTCAAGAGATAAATATTAAAATTCAAAAAATTGGCAGGATCTTTATGGATTAAAATAATATCACCCGGTTTGCCATTTCGCTTAATCACTTCACATTGTAAACGAAATTCATGCTTCTTACCGTAATAATAAATTCTTATATGGTTGTTTTTAAAAACCTTACCATCAAGATGAATATTTGCTGTTGTATATAATTGAGGATACCCTGCCCCTGAAAGAGTATACTGCAATGGAAAATTCCAAAACACCGGCAGGGACTTTAAGGCTTTTACGGGAATAAGAATAACCGGATCTAAGCTCTTATTGCTGACATCAAAACCTGAAAGTGTCATTGCGAACCTTTCTTTTAATATCGGATTTATAGGTATCGGAGCAACTATTGAGCTAGGAAGTTTAGTTGATTTTGCTCTTGCTTTAAAAGGAAGCGCACCCTGAATCCCGGAAATAATTCCCTGAAATGATTTTTTCTTTCTTTCATCTAATACAACCCCAAGTTCAAGTAATTTTGTTAAGAGAGGGTAATCACATTTTTTTGTATTCTGATCTGTCAAAAGCTTATTCCAATACCCAATTATTTGCTTTTGAAAATCTTTTGCATTTTCAGAACTATCAAGTGTTATATCGACATTTGCTTCATAATTTAAAAAAAATCCACCTGCAGTTAGATTTGAAGACCCAATAATTATTTTTTCAATTTTTTTGTTACCAAACAAATATACCTTTGGGTGAAACGTAATTTCAAAATTTTTATCGTGATGTATAAATAAATTATTTTTCGCGAATGTTTTTAAATTTATCAATGCTTGATATGAGGTATTAGTTTGATCTATTCCTGCAATTACAGAAGTTTTTCCACCATTATTTGCAAACTTTGTTAATTCATTATAGATTCTGCTAACTCCTGAATTTCTTAAATAAGCCGCTATAATTTTAAAATCAGAATACCTTCCA
>CAZHOY010000362.1:0-1800 GCA_964534695.1 uncultured Actinomycetota bacterium
AATTGATATTGGTCTTTTATTTATTTTTTTATTTTTCATGTTTTTTATTTTCTACTGTGGATATTAATTTACTTCCGGGATTTGGTTAAGTAGTATCATATCTAAAATATTTTGTTAATTATAGCATTTTATGAAAGCGGCTGTCATAGTTTTTTACCAGAAGTCTTAGAAAATTTGGTATAGATTTTCATATACGTTTTAGATACTGCTTTTAGGGAAATGTATAAATAAATTAAAATTATTGTTATTTAATGTAAAGAATTTATAAAGAAAAGCCTTTGGAGGAGTAATCGTAGGGTGAAATAAGACGTTTTTCTATTTGTATTTGTGTAATAAACAATCTATTATAAAATATATTTATTTTTAAATCGTTTAAAGGTTAAAAAAAAGTATAACAATCGGTTGAAGACAGATTTGCCCGTGCACGATTTTTCTGATTTAAAAGTGTTTTGGAATCACTGAAATCTTTTGGTATTTATTACTCACAAACCGTTTAGCCGAATCGTTGGACAACAAAACGGGCGTCATATTAATTATGACTTTTTAGTATGGAGAAAGTGTGATGTCTTCACGACAAAATTCGATTCGTGATTCCTCTCTTCCTTGTACTTGGCAACCTCTTTCAATGTGCCGGGAGTGTCAGGCCAATGGAAAACTGATGTGCCGCTTTGATAGGAAGGATATGGTTAACTTTTTCATGATCATCTTCCCCTTTGGTGTCACGACCATTGCAGGTACTATCCGTGCCGGTTATGGTTGGTATCTTTTTCTATGGCTGGCGTATTCACTATTCTTCTTCTTTGTCTGGGAAGCGCGTGTTTTATGCCGCCATTATCCATATTGGGCAGAAGCGGGGACTACCTTACATTGTCATGCCAATTATGGAGTTATCAAGGTTTGGAAATATCAACTTGGGTCAATGAGTAAACTGGAAAAGATTCAATTTATAATCGGTGCACTGCTCGTGATTGGTTTTCCATTCCCTTTCTTGTTGCTAGGGCATGAGTATCTTTTGGCTCTTATCGGGGCGAGCACAGCGATCAGCGGCATATTTATACTAAGGAGAAATGTTTGTACCCGGTGCATCAATTTTTCGTGTCCAATGAATGCTGTTCCAAAACAACTTGTGGATACATATCTCAGGAACAATTCTCAAATACAAAAGGCCTGGGAAGCCAGTGGATATCGTCTGGATAAATAGTAAATTGCCGCTCAACAAGCGCTTGTACCTGAATCGAGGGAGATTGTAATAGGGCTTTATAATTGGTTAGCAGGTTTTTCAGAAGTTATGATTAACTATCCGGATTAAGCTTTTAATATAAAATTAACAGTGTATAAATATAAAATGAGCGAAAAAGAAGTCATTAGTAAGAGTAAGAAGCCGCAGACTATTGAAACCTTAGCCAGGGATCTTAAAAAAATCGGGGTAAAAGAGGGAATGGTACTTTTGGTCCATTCTTCTTTAAGTTCAATAGGATGGGTCAGCGGTGGTGCAGCAGCGATTATCCTTGCCCTTGAAAAGGTTCTGGGGGAGAAAGGGACACTTGTAATGCCTGCCCATTCCGGAGACCTCTCAGATCCTTCGAAATGGGAAAATCCTCCGGTACCAGGAAACTGGTGTGATACTATTAGGAAGACAATGCCGGCATTCGATCCGGATCTGACACCGACAAGGGGAGTTGGGATTATTCCTGAGGTTTTTAGAAAACAGAGAGGGGTGCTTAGGAGTGATCATCCTCAGGTGTCATTTACTGCAAGGGGGGAACTTGCAGAATTTATTACAGGAAATCACAGTCTGGA
>CAZHOY010000363.1:0-1800 GCA_964534695.1 uncultured Actinomycetota bacterium
CAAAGAAGTCTATAATAAAATGAGAGATAGCAAATTAATTCTGGTGGGGGATAATCCCTTTCACGGCATCAGCCATGTTTCCCAGCAGAAGGCTGTAGCCCGGGGCAGAAGCATTCTGCAGCCGCAAAACGCTGCCGAGATTGTCTCTACTGCGCTGGACCATGGAGCGCGGGCATTCACCTTCACCGTCAGTGATACCACCCTGGATATTTTAAAACATCTCAATAAAGCCTTTTCCGCATGGGCAGACAGGCCGGTAATTGAAATCACCCGCGATAAAGTATTAGCACTATTCAGAGAGTTAAGTGAAAAGAGCCCTTCACAAAGTAATCAGGCGATGCGAAATCTTAGAGCGATTTTAAACTATGTCAGGGGTGCTTATCGACCAGACAATAAGCCCATCATTTTAGAAAATCCTGTGAGTGTTCTGTCAGAAAGTAAATTATGGAACAAGGTCATTTGTTGTTGTAATAATAATATTGGGTATTCTCATTATATATCTTGGAACTCAGAAAATATTTTCTCTTCCTGATTGGCTTAAATTAATTTTTCAAAACTTTGGAGCTATTTTAATTGCTACTGGATTGTTAACTTTTTTCTGGGATCTAAGGATTAAGAGAGCATTCTTAGATGAAGTATTGGAAAAGGTAGGTGTAGCCAAAGAATTTGAATTAGCTGGTATTATAAATGTTCATAGAATGTTTTATAGAAAAATTAATTGGGAGAAATTGTTTGAAAACGTAAGTAAACTTGACTTATTTTTTTCTTATGCCAGGACATGGAGAAATAGTAATATGGAAAAAATAAAGAAAGTCTCACAAAATAAAGATTCACGTATTAGAGTTATATTGCCTAATTATAATAAAAAATATGTCCTAAAAGAATTAACAAATAGGTTTGGTTGTGGTGAAAAAAAGTTATGTGGTCTTATAAAAGAAACAGAAGATTTTTTTAAGGAATTGAAATTAAATAATAGTGCACAAATAGACATTTGGCTTTTATCAACTGTTCCATATTATTCATATTACCGATTTAATAAACAGGCAGTTATAACATTATACAGCCATAGAAAAGAAACTACCCCGGTAGATGTTCCGGCAATCATTTGCAAATCAGGAGGAACATTCTTTGACTATTTTTATGATGAGTTTAACGCTATGGTTAATAATTTGGAATTGTCAAAAAAAATTACTTAGAGCTTTGTCTTTTTGATTATAAATATTATTTTTATATGCCTGATTGAAAAGGTTTATTATAAATATTACTTTTAGTTAAAAATAACATAAAGGACATATGTTTAATATATGATGATTGATCTTAATAGGTTGACTGAAAAAGAATTAATACTATTGACAGAAGATGATTTTCGAAAAAAAATAGTAATTCCCTTACTTCATGATATCAAAGCTTTTAGCATTGTTGATCTTCACGGTATTAATGAATGTGGATTGGATATTTTCTTTGAACAAAGAGATATTTTTAAAAGAAATAGGTGTTATGGGATTCAATGTAAAAAGGGCAATATTAACAGAAGCGCAAGCAATATTCCAAATAGCATTATAACAATATGTAACCAAATTGAGCTTGCTTTTACAAAAGAATTTAGAGACTCAGAGAATAAAAAAGTAAAAATCAATGGTTTTTATTTAGTTGTTTCAGGACAAATTAATGGATTTGCTAAAGAATATATTTCTGAGAAATCTGGAAAACTTCCATATATAGACTTTATTGACGGTCAATATTTGATTTCTATGATTAATGGCCATAAACACTTTAATTGAAATGAAAAAACAAGGTGGA
>CAZHOY010000364.1:0-1788 GCA_964534695.1 uncultured Actinomycetota bacterium
TATGGGCAGTTATATTAGGACTTGTTTTTAATGGGATTGCAGGGCCTGTTGTAGAAGAGCTTTATTTTCGAGGTTACCTGCTGCCGAGAATCTCCCGTCTTAAAGGATGGGCCCCACTGGTAAATGTAGCTCTTTTCTCTATCTATCATTTCTTCACTCCTTGGCAAAACCCGGCGAGGATTTTGGCAATACTACCAATGGTATACGCAGTATGGTGGAAGAAAAACATATATATAGGCATAATTATACACTGCCTTATAAATATCATTACGTTGGCTGGTATTATATTAGTCATAAGTTTAGCCTGATAGGAGTAGTAATCAAAATTAAAAAGGAGGTATGAGGATGATTTCTTGCTGTGGTCTGGATTGTTCAAAGTGCGGTGCGTATATTGCCACGAAGGCTAATGATGACAATAAACGGGCAGAAGTAGCAAAGGAGTGGTCTTCAATGTATAACGCGGATATTAAACCGGAAGAGATTAACTGTAATGGCTGCCGTTCCGATGAGCAGAAATTTTCCTACTGTAACGTCTGTGAAATCCGTAAATGTTGCGTGGAAAAAGAGCTGGAAAATTGTGCAGGCTGTGATATGTATGCCTGTGATAAACTGGAGAAATTTTTCAGGATGGCACCGGATGCACGTACAGCACTGAATAATTTACGTACATAATATTTTTTCCAAAGACCGTTATCCTCTATAGTAAAATTCCAGACTGGAAATAAAATCTATGGAAGAAAAAATTGCAAGGGAACTAATCGAAAAATATTTTAAAGCCTGGAAAGAAAAAGACTTAAAGTCGTTCTTATCTGTTTTGCATAATCAGGCTGAAGTTAGGGAAAGTACCGGTGCCATTTACCAGGGCAAGAAGACGCTGGAAAAATGGTTTACAAGTTGGAACCGTGGAACAAATAGAGTTATTTATTGGAAAATAAACTCATTTGGTTTTGATGAAAAGAAATCAACTGCTTTTTTAGAATGGAAGTTTAAGTGTAGCTACGAAAGTAAGGAATATGAGTTTGAGGGTTCAAGTATTGTGTATTTTAAGGATAAATTTATACTAGGTATAAATGAATATGAAATGAAGTTAGAAAGAGACTATTGAAATGAAGTATATTATTCTTGGATTATTATTATTAAAACCGTTGACTATTTATGATATCAATAAGGCATTCCAGGACATTATTTCATTATTTTACAGCCCCAGCTATGGCAGTATCAATACTACCATGAAAAAATTGCTGGCCAAGAAGCTTGTTAAATGCAAAGAAGAAGTTATTCAGGGAAGAAACAAAATAATATACACTATTTTAGAAGCAGGGGAGATAGAATTCATTAATTGGATGTTATCTGAAATCAAGCCGAATAAATTAGAAGTTACTGCATTATCAAAATTATTTTTCCTGGGTCTTGTAGATAACAATGAAGATAAGGCCAATATCATCAGCAATATAGTAAATACTGCTAAATCTGAAAAAAGAAGGCTTGAAATACTAAAAAAAGAGATACAGGCTTATGAAGTTCCAAAAAGCCATAAGGAAATATTTTTTTTCCAGTTAAAAACTATAGACTATGGCTTAAACTCTTATCAGTTCTGTCTTACATGGTTTGAAAAGTTATTGAAAGAATTGAAAAAAGGATCATAGCATCATCGCAAATAGTTTGATTAGAGGGAGTTGGGGCGTAATACTTCTAAGCCTAAGGTCTGGTTAATATATACTTGATAGAATCTTCTTGAATTTGAAAATAAAAAAGATAAAATAAAAGCTCGACATCGAATAAAAAGCA
>CAZHOY010000365.1:0-1787 GCA_964534695.1 uncultured Actinomycetota bacterium
TCACCCGCCCTGCGAAAAATAGTGTCGCTAGGCGAACTATCGAACTTGTCAGGCTCCCCTGCGATATTAAAACATCTTTTATTACCTTGTTCTTTATATCCAGTAAGATTACCCTGAACTGTTCCTTCTTCAAATCTTTAAGGAGAGGTATATAGTAATTTGCCACTTCCTCACTGCACCTGAAACTGATATTGCTGCCATTTTTCTCGGACACTGCTCGTCTGCCCAGTTCAAGTGCAGCTATTATCTGGGAAGCTTTTGCTCCTCCGATTCCATTGATTTTTATAAATTCTGACAGCGATAGATTTAGTAAATTTTTTAAGCTGCCGTATTCAATCAGTATTTTTTTAGCCAGATCAAGAGCAGAAATTCTTTCTTTGCTGCTCCCCATCCCTGTGCGCAGTATTATTGCCATAAGTTCACAATCGGAAAGATATTCGGGACCCTTTTTTATAAGTTTTTCTCTGGGTCTTTCTGCTTCAGGCCAGTTTTTAATTGATGTCCTATACAATTTTTACCTGATGTCGATTATATAAAATTATTTTATATATTATCATAATTATGTATTTATGCAAATACTAATATGTGCATTTAATAACTGCTTAAAGAAAATGAATCTAAAATAATGAAAATATTACATAGATACTGATTATGTGGATTTCTAGATTTAATAAAATTCCCGCTTCATAAGCCTGCCTGAAAATATTCCATAACTGGGTTATCTTAGCTGCTCTTACTAGCTGCTTATTTAAAAAATTCCCTATTTTCCAATAACAGAAATGGAAAATTATGGACAAATAATTGTTTTATAAATGTAACTATTAAAAACAAATTCTTGTGAACCTTTATTGGTTTCATATATATTTAGCTATAACATTAGCATAATAGGCAACGTATAGCTTTCGTTTAGATTTTTATACGACGCAACAGGTTCCTATAAATTATCCTGGTCCAGATGGTCACTACCGCCGGCCAGTAGTCTAGTGTCAAACTTAGCCACTATTCGGTGATATGGCACTGTTAAGTTAGACTTTCTATCTTTAGCCATCTAAAGTTGGTTCCATATAGCTTATAATGCTGTTACTTAAGCAGGCGAAAGCTATTAAGGGCAGTGTCAAAAGTAGACTTATAGGAATCAAAAGACTTCTGGGGGCAAGCGAAACCAAATAACCATCCTGACCCATCATCTACCAGGTATACTTGCACCGTTTTATAAGGGGTTGTGCCATTAGTATCAGTGTAAGTATGTCTTACTGCTGATATATCATTTATAGTTAATTCTTCTGTAGAGATAGAAACATAATCTTTAGTAGTACCGGACAGATGCTGCATTCGCAATTCAGAGTAACTCCCGAGGCTCTGGACTGATACACTTTCCTTGGTTACCATGATGCACGCCCGATTAACACCCAACCTTTTCGACCAAATAGAAACCTTAATTGTCGGACGTTCCTTAGGATGTTCGATATACCAACCTTGAGGGTAATCAATTGAAAATCCATTAGCTTCATCGGTATATGTCAGGAATTGAGATGGTTCCAAGGACATACAGCTCACGCCGATGCCGCTCAAAGTTATGCCCAGAACTAGCGTAGCAATTGTTAAAATGGCTTTTTTACTCAAGACTCTAATCATATCTGTGCAAATTTAGCATTTCCATTATATCATAGCTACTATTGTTTTAAGTACTTTTTTATGTGATACATTAGGGAAGCTGCTTTATGAGATGAAGTTAATCCAATATTTGCTGCACTGTTACTCATTTTTATCTACTGCTTTCGTTAAAT
>CAZHOY010000366.1:0-1783 GCA_964534695.1 uncultured Actinomycetota bacterium
GTGGTTAGAGTAAGATATTTGTTTCCCACCTTTATGACAGCAGCATCATCGCCTATTCCCTTTATTATATCCTTTCCGGACGGTTTTTTAGAAAGCCTGTCTATTAAGGCAAATTCCCCGCCTATTTGAGAGATATTCATTTTTATTTTATTTTTAGGGTTTTTATCAATTATTTTGCTTTATTTTTACTGAAGTACTTATTTACTATATCGATTGCGCAGTACTGCCCGCACATTGTACATTTGTCGTTGATTATTCCGCTTTCCTTTCTATAGCGTTCTGCTTTTTCCGGGTCGATGGATAAGCTTATCTGTTTTTCCCAGTTTAAGTTTTTTCTGGCTGCTGCCATTTCTATATCCCTGTCCATCGCACCTCTGGTTCCCTTGGCTATATCAGCTGCATGTGCTGCTATTCTGGTAACTATGACCCCTTCTCTGACATCATCTACCGTGGGCAGCCTTAAATGCTCGGAAGGTGTGAGGTAACATAGGAAGTCGGCACCCAAGTATCCGGCCAGAGCACCGCCAATGGCTCCTGTAATATGGTCATAACCCGGTGATATATCGGTAACCAGTGGGCCAAGGACATAAAAAGGTGCGCCGCCGCAAATCTTCTTTTCCAGCAGGACGTTTGCTTTTATGTGGTCAATAGGCATATGGCCGGGACCCTCTATTATTACCTGTACGCCCTCTTCTAAGGCTCTTTCCGCCAGTTCTCCCAGGATAACTAATTCCTGTATCTGGGCTCTGTCTGTCGCATCGGCCAGGCAGCCGGGCCTGAGTCCGTCGCCCAGACTCAAAGTCACATCATATTTTTTTGCTATCTCCAGAAGCCTGTCATAATTTTCAAAAAGCGGATTTTCTTTGTTGTTATATATCATCCATTCAACTAGAAAAGCCCCGCCCCTGCTTACGATATCCAGGATCCTGCCCTGGCTCTTCAGCCTTTTAATGGCTTCTATGGTCACGCCGCAGTGTACTGTCATAAAGTCAACGCCGTCCTGTGCCTGTTTTTCTATTATGCTGAAAATAAAATCTTCGGTCATTTTTACAATGCCTTTTCTTTTTGCAGATTCAATGGCCGCCTGGTAAATAGGAACCGTTCCCACCGGTACAGGGGACCGGTCTATAATAGATTTTCTGATTTTGTCGATATCTCCGCCGGTGCTTAAGTCCATAACCGTATCTGCTCCTGCTTTAACTGCTACATTTAATTTTTTAATTTCCTGGCTGAGACTGGCCTGTTCCGAGGATGTTCCTATATTTGCATTGACTTTTATTCTAAGGCCTCTTCCGATTCCAAACGGCAGTTTAAGGAATTTATGTCTTTTGTTATAGGGAATAACAATACAGCCCCTGGCTATGTTTTCTCTTATATATTGAAGATCCACTCCCTCTTTTTCGGCTACGGTTCTCATTTCTTCTGTAATTTTGCCGGATTTCGCTTTATTTAATAGAGTCATTTATAATAACCTCCCTGAATTTTTTACATTCCCTTTCAACGTCATCTCTGGCCACTATGGCTGAGATTGCTGAAACCGATCCTGCGCCTGCTTTTAGTACGTCTTTTAGATTATTTTCATTTATTCCGCCAATAGCCACAAGAGGAATTTTTATTGCTCTCCTGGCGTTTTTTATTAAGTCCAGCCCCGCCGGTTTTCCGGCGTCGGTTTTTGTTTTTGTTTTTAAAATTGGGCTTACACCCACAAAAAACGCACCTAACCACTAAGCATTTATTTCTTCATAAACCCACAATCTTTCCCCTTCGCTTACACTTAACTCCA
>CAZHOY010000367.1:0-1777 GCA_964534695.1 uncultured Actinomycetota bacterium
ATATTTTCGAAAAAGGTTTATTTATCTGTATTGGGTTGTATTTTAACTTTGTTTGCATTGTCGATTACTGAAAATTATATGACAGCTCCTACAGCAATGACCTGTATATCTGTAATAACCTCACTTGCTGTAGGTTTATACTGGAGTGAAAAAAATAAAATAATTATAGGGGATAAAAAAAATGTCAAGAATATATAACAGAAGAAGTATTATCTTTATATGTTTATTAATTGTTTTATCACTGATTAGTGTGTTTTTAATTCTTACTGTCAGTTCTAATTGGGGTATAGGTTTAACTCCTGATTCAGCTGCATATGTTGCCGCAGCAAGAAATTTTCTTAATGGTAATGGTCTAAGTATTTTATATAATGATAATGGTACTCCATTAAATCTTTGGGCTCCTAAAACTTTTAATGAAGTTGAACATGTAATGCTCTGGCCTCCTCTTTATCCTATGGCGCTTTCAATATTTGGCTTTTTTACTACTAATATGTTTGAAGTAGCCAGGTATCTAAGCGCAGTATTATTTGGTCTGAATATTTTAATCATTGGCCTAATAGTAAAAAAAATAACCAGGTCTATATGGTTATCATTATTTGGAGCAGCTATAATGATTACCTCAGATGTAGTAATGAGGGTTCATTCAATGGCCTGGTCAGAGCCTTTGTTTATTTTTTTTGGCTTTCTTGGAGTATATTTTATTATTGACTATTTGCAAAATAATAAGAATTCATTTCTGTATATTTCTGCTATTTTATTTTCTCTAGCGTTTCTAACCAGATACGTAGGTATAACATTAGTTGTCTCTGGTGCTTTAGCGGTCTTATTTTTAAATGATAGATCAGTCAAAAAGAGGATTATCGATTGTGTAGCATTTACCATTATTAGCTGTATACTGGTAAGTATATGGATAATGGGTACTAATTCCTCACCAAGAACTTTCGTTTTTCATCCAATAAACTACATAGAGATTAAAACTACATTAATCAATATTTCCAGATGGCTTCTGCCTGATAGAATTCCTAATATAATAAGTGTTGGAATATCAGGTATGTTTGTAATGGGGGTAATATGTGGTTTTATAATTGTTGGAAGAAAAATGTATAAAATGGTCAGGGAATCATACGAAGTGAAAATTTTAAAGTCAGTTATATTTTTTATATTATTTATAATCATTTATATGACATTTTTAATAATTTCAAAATCGTTCTTTGATGCTCATATACCAATAAGAGATTTCAGAATTCTTTCCCCGGTATTTATAGCTTCCTTGATTTTTGTAATATTTTTTTTAAGAATATTAATTCTATATTTTAGTGAGAATAAAATTTTAAAAATAGTAGTATCAGTATTTTGTATCTTATTTTTAGTTTCTTATATTATAGGTATTATTAATCCATTAATATTAGCATATAAAGAAGGTCAAATCGGTTATGCTAATAAAGATTGGGCATTATCAGAAACTATAAATGGATTAAAAAGATATCCTGATTCTACATTAATATATTCTAATGGTCCTGATGTTATTTATTTACGTACAGGGAAATCTGCTAAGATGTTCCCATTATTAAAAAATCCTTACACCCTTCAGGGGAATGATAATTTCCAAACTCAGGTGGAAATGATGCTTGAAGAAGTTGATAAAGGAGATGGAATCATTGTTTTTTTTGATAGGATAGGAAGAAATTATTTGCTATCTAAAGATGAGATAAAAAGTAATTTTGATATCAACCTGATTGAAGAATATCCGGATGGAACAATTTATAAGAGTTATTAA
>CAZHOY010000368.1:0-1772 GCA_964534695.1 uncultured Actinomycetota bacterium
TAATTTCTGAAATAAGACCCAAATGTGCTTCAAATATAATTTCTTTTATAAGTGTCAATATTGAAATAAAAAATTCGCAGAAATATAAAATAGTATTATCATAATTATTTTTTAATTTTTTTATTAACTTTCTTACATTTCTATCAAAAGGTATTCCTTTAATTATTGCTCGCTCTCTTTCATAATCCCGAAGTATATCTTTGAAATTGTGTACTTTATTATTATAATAGATAAGCTTCTGAACCAAACCGCTCCTTATGCAAGCTACATTTAAATTTATCATCGCTCTAACTATTTCTGGATCTTTAATATCATTTGTAAACTTTTTAGGAATTTCTTGACTAAAAAAATTTTTAGAAGATTCTTCTATTTTCTTACCAAATAATTCACATTCTTTGCAAAACAATTCAATTTCGTATGTGTTTAATATTTTATGAATTTCATTTCTTATAAAATCTGGTATTTTTTTATTATCTTTGTTATTTCTCAATCTTTCCAAGATACTAGGAAATAAATAATAATGTGTTAAATGCTGACCTAAATCATGTAGTTCATTAAATGATTTTTTAGAAATGCTTAAGCGTGCTTTATTATATATTTCTAGAATATTTTTACCTGAATCAGGGTTTCTTAATGCAATGCCTAAATTATACGCTTCTTGATATATATTCATCTTACTGATAATCTTTCAAACTATATAATTTTCTTACAACCATCTTGCAGACAATATTAATAGCTAAAGCTATTTCTGATTCATCCATATCGCATTCTCTTCTGCCATGAATTACTTTGTTCCTTTCATCACGAACTTTTTCTAATAGAATTAATTCATTTTTGCTAATTTGGATTTTTAATCTATCAATCATAGAATCCAATTTTATTTTAAATGACGGATCCATTATAAGACTTAATATCCTATTTACATCATTATTAATATGCTTAATCTCATTTAGTTTTTGCTTAATTTGTTCTTTAATCTCATCATTGCATATTGGAGTAACTTTTTCACCATTAATCATAAATTCAATAGCTATATCAATATAAATAACTTTATCGTTTATATCATCTGCATACCAACTTCTTCTTAACCATTTTAACGAACTCATTAATAACCAAATATCGTCCCCAAATTTTATGTCTTCTAAAAGCAATGATTCTGCCCATGTTATTTGTTTTATTTTTTTTAAAATATCACAATTTATATCTAAATAATTTGGTTCAAGTATATTTTGAAAATCAATTGTGACATTCTCGTTTGATAAATTATTATTTATATTAGTTATTGTTGAAACTATTAATTCTGGAGTTGTGTGGTCTCTATTCCAATACGAAATACTACTATCTGTACAATAAAAATTAAAAATATAATCATTCCTAATAATACTAGATAAAAAATCAATTGACCGTAATATAATTTTCCTTCCCAACCTATAAGCATCAAAAAGGTTATTGCTTTTTACATGAACAACAGCCCAACAATATTTCTCTTCTAATTTTTCTAACTCTCTTTTTAATTGTTCAGAAAAATTATTAAAAGTCTCGTATTCTTTTTTAGGAGGATAAAACATAACCGAACCAAGACCAAACGGATTTCTAATCACTAAATTCTTAATTAATATTGATATAGAGTAGGTTGCTTCTACAGTTTTATTGAACCCTTCGATATTAATATTTTCATCATTTAGACCTGCACTACGTAGGATCAAATACATTAAGTTTTGTGGCTTTGCTTTTGCTGCTACGAATCCCATAATTGATTTTTGTAAGGAGTT
>CAZHOY010000369.1:0-1767 GCA_964534695.1 uncultured Actinomycetota bacterium
TGGATGTTATTGTTTTTGGTGATGACCTGGGAACTCAAGATGGACTACTTATGTCACCAGAAGTCTTTAGAGAATTATTTAAACCCCAATATAAAAAGATGTATGAACTTGTTCATAATGTAAGTAATTGCAAAATATGTTTACATTCATGTGGTTCTGTGTATGAATTTATCCCAGATTTAATTGATGTTGGAATGGATATACTAAATCCTATCCAGACAAATGCTGCGAATATGGACCCAAGAAGATTAAAGAATGAATTTGGTAAATATATAACTTTTTGGGGAGGAGGATGCGAAACTAAGATTTTAACATTTGGTACCCCCAAGGAAATAAAAGAAGATGTTAAAAGAAGAATTGATGTATTTGCAAGTGGTGGAGGGTTTGTTTTTAATCAGATACACAATATCCTTGCTAATGTACCACCAAAAAATGTAATAGCTATGTTTGAAGCAGCGTTTGAATACGGAAAATATTAAAATAAACTTTTTAATATAGTATGAGCAATTTGAATATTCAGGTAATATTAAGAGATTCAAATGTTCAGATATATGGACCTACGGAGTTTTCCGACTGATTTATAGTTATAAAAGTGAATATTGGAAAAATAGCAGATTATATTCATAAGGTATGATAAATGTATTAAGTTTTATTTAGAGTATCAAATTTAAAATAAGAAATATTTGTTAGATCAAAAATAAAAATGAAAAAATACTATGAAACTGGGAATTAGTATACACGTGTAGTTTATAATGTTATAATTAGTTTTTAATATTGAAAAACTGAGTATTTGCAGGAGGAAGTATGCTATGACAAAGAAAAATATTGCTGTAATTATTCTTGTAATGTCAATTCTTATCGCTGGATTATCTTTTAGTAGTTGTTCAACTCAAACAGCGACACAAGCGACTGGGGAAGATACCGCTATTAAAGAAGTAAAGGAGAATTATACAACTATGATAACTGGAACATTTAAGGCAGTTGAATATGAGAATGGCTATATTGTTACTAATGATAATGTTGCTTATTGGTACGTTGAAGGTAATAATGTATGGAATTTGAATCAGTTTGCAAAAATATATACTAAAGATTTAGAATATAAGGTTGATATAGAAAACTATAAGGATTTATTTTAATTCTTTTAAAGGCTGGTGAAAAGTAGTGAGAGTCAGCCATTAATATTTACCAGGGGAGCGGATTTATCTTTTTATTTTTATCCATTGTCTTATCATTTCCGGAGTATTGATGTATAGTTCTGCAAGGCCAGGCTTTTAGTGATCTGAAATTTTTAAGAGTCCTTTTAATTTTTATTTTACATATTTACATAAATGTATAAAATACTATAATTATTTTTATTTAATATAAAGGTTCAAAGAGGAAAGCCTTTTGAATAATCATTAAAAGATGAGAACAGATTATTTGCTCATCAACAAATGGCCTGAAGCAGAAAGACACAGAGAAAAGTTTATAAAACTGGAATCCTCGTAGAAATCACTAATAATATCCTTAGCTCGCCTAGCATAAATATTAGATTTATAAAGAAAATCAAAGTTGTTTAAATACAAAAGTTCGATATAATGCTGGGTTTTTGTATCAGGTAAAGAATTTAATAAGTAGTCTTGTGGTAGGTAAGGATAACTAAAATTTTACCAAACACCGAAAGCTCTTTTTAGAAACTCTAAATATAAAGGGCTCTCTCATTTATCTATAAGAAGGATTTTCCATAATTATCATGATATAAAATGAAATAGTATATTGAAATATAAT
>CAZHOY010000370.1:0-1762 GCA_964534695.1 uncultured Actinomycetota bacterium
GGCTTATCCTGAGCTCTTTGATAATGATGGAGCGGTTGTCATAAATGCGCATGAAGATAATGTGGACTCTCTCCCCGTTCTTTCTTTGCCAGAGAGGCCAATATGTGAAGATGGTAATGCGTGGCCTAATGATGATGGGAAATGGGTATGTCCGCCCAAGCCGAATATATCTTTTTCTTATACTATTATTTCAAATTTTAAGGATAGTAATATTAATAGAACTGTTGTAATAATTGGTGAAGATAACATTCGTCAGTATTGGATTCGGGATGGCTTAGTAAATATTACTAAAATAATAGAACAAGATTGCATTAAACATAATTCTTGTTTTGAAAATAATTCGTGTTATATCTATGGGTATGTAAAGAATGGTAAATATTGTGATTCTGGACTATTTGTAAATCAATCGTGTATTGGGGAATTTTGTAATTATGGTTATCAGTGTTTGACTGACATGTGTTTAGATGGTGTTTGTATAAATATTACAGAGAAGATAAATAATCAAATTACTGCGAAAGTTGTAGAAACTGGGCAAGATACTTACGGAAATATTTCTGTTGCTGAGAAAAGTATGTTCGAAAAATTTTTGAGTTGGATTAAGGATATTTTAATTTAAATGAAAAATAAAAATAAAGAACAAAGTCAGGTTAAAAGGAATTTTTTGATTGGACTTGTAATTTGTGGATTAATAATTATAGGATTTATCGGTGGATTATTTGTCGCTTCGTTGAATTTTAGCGACGAAAAAACACTTAAGGAATCTCTCTCTGATGTCGATAAAATTATTGAATATAATAAAAATCTTTCTTACACTCAACAGGTTTTTACAAATTGTTCGACAAGAGAAAATGAATCGGAGCGATTACTTTGTGTCAACAAATGGGCTATTGATAATTATAATTATATTGAAAGAGACGAGGCATATTCAATAGACGAAATGTTTGAAAAAGGTGCGGATTGTGTAAGTTATTCTATTTATTATGCGACGTTGGCTGAAATAATGGGATATGAATATCTTTTTGTTATTATGCCAAACCATGTTATGGCTATTGTATATTTCGAAAATGGGTATTGTACTCTGGACGGGAAATTTGGAGAATGTATTTATTACGAGGAAGATTAAATTTTTATAATATTGTTTCTTTAATTTAATATGGTTAATTATAATATATCCCTAAAAGAAAACTTAAATTTGGTTGATGGCGTAAAAGCTAGTGTAACTAGGAATCCTGCGGCCACTGGGAAGGTTATAATAATCTTATTTATATCTGGGATTTTGTTTATTTTTCAGCATTTCTTAAATAGGGTATTTGTGATGCCTCAAGGTGAAGAATTAAATAAAAATTTAATTATTTTAATTTGTATTTTATTGGTACCATTTATTTTACTTCTTTTTTCTTTTGAAAAAATTTTAAAGAAAGAGCTTTGTTTTCTTGTAATATTTTTGCTCTTTTTTTTGTTAACTATAAACTTATTTGTTAGATTTCTAGAGTCTTCTGAAGTTAATCAGATTTTTCTTTACTTTATTATTTCCTTAGTTGTTACATTAATTTTGTTTAAAATTGCTCAACATTATCCTTCAATTAATTTTTTTAAACCTCTTGCTGATTGGTTTGGAATAAATTGATAAATTAGTAATTAAATCTTCTTTCGTATTCTTTATGGTCAAGCCATTCGAGGATGACGGATAGAATGTCTATTTTGTTGTTTTTGATTGTGTATATTAGTCGCCATGCGTCGGGGAGATTGTATTTCCATAAAT
>CAZHOY010000371.1:0-983 GCA_964534695.1 uncultured Actinomycetota bacterium
AATATAATTTTCCTATAGTTATTTTGAGGTTAACTAGTGTTTATGGTACATACGATCATGGGAATTTACAATTATTGGCAAAACTTGTTCGAAAACACCTTAGTACTATGGTGGGGCAAGGGGAAAATAGAAAAACGATGGTTTATGTTAAGGATGTAATTCAAACAGCGATATTGGCGGCGATACGAGATTAAGCGGTGGGAGAGGTTTTTAATGTTGGGGAAAATTCCTACACTTTTTGTAAAATATTGGATACAATAGAAAAAATGGATGGGGCAAAAGAGGATTTAGGAGAAGAAAATTCGTATGATTTAATTAAAATAAAATGGAGGCAGGGATTCATAGAGTTAAACCAGGTATTGCCGGTTATGCACAGATAGTGAAAACCGGGGGTGAGGATTTGGTAGCAAAAGTAAAGTGTGATAAATATTATGTTGAACCTATGAATTTATGGTTAGATATTAAGATTATTATTAGGACTGCGATTATGCGTTTTAGTTCCAAGGAGACATTTTAAAATACCAATTTACCAATCTACCAATCTGCCGATTGACCAATTAAAAATGCAAGATATAAATATGGTTATCAGTTTTCGGTTGTCAGTTTTCAGTAGATTCCCAATTTCGTGGGAATAAGATGAGGTATGATAATATTGTGGGATTTTTTATTTTTTCGTAAAGTTATAGAGCAGATAATAATTTCACCCGGGTTTTTCTTACTTTTAATTTTATTAATATATATTTTATTAGTTTTCAAAAAGAAGAAGATGGCTTACCTATTAATATTTTTCTTTTTTATTTCCTTTTATCCCTTAAGTACTTGGTCTGGAGAATATCTCTTAGTTAGAACTTTAGAGGATGATTACTCTCCCTATTCTTTTGAACAATTAAGTAAAGAGGAGATAGAAGATACAGTAATAGTGATCTTGTCGGGAGGCATGGTCCTGGGTTCTCCAGCAGCAGGCGATGAGGGAGCAGAAATCG
>CAZHOY010000371.1:993-1755 GCA_964534695.1 uncultured Actinomycetota bacterium
ATGAAGTATGAAGGGTGAAGTATGATATCAAAAGATGAGGGATCAGAAATCGGAGCGACTACTCTGGCCAGACTTTATGGGGGATATCGAATTTATCAAAAAATAGGTTGTGATATTTGCCTAAGTGGTGGTAGCGGCTCAGGCAGGAGTATTGAATTGCCTATTGCCAAGGTGATGCAAGATGTGCTTCTTTCCTGGGGAATAGATAAAGAAATAATAATTGAAGATTTGTCTAAAACTACTTTAGAGAGTGCGGAATATTCCTTAAAGAAATTAGAAGAAGAAGGTTATCAGAGGATTATTTTAGTTACCAGTGCTCTACATATGAGGCGTTCAGTAAAATGTTTTGAGAGGGGAGAGATTAAAATAATTCCTGCCCCAGTTAATTATATTTTGGGGAAAGAACCTTTGAATATTTTTGATTTTTTACCTAATGCAGGGGCATTAAGTAATAATTTCTACGCCATACACGAATGGATAGGTTTGGTCTATTATGGTTTGGGTTTTAGGTGAAGGGAAGACGCATATTAGCGTATAGAATAACTAGTATCGAGTATCGAGTATATAGCAAAGAAAGGAAAAGAAAAGAAATACAATACATAAACAAGATTTAGCGGAGCAAGTAGAAAAGGGATTGAGATGACAAGGGATAAAGTGGGAATGAAACGATATAATAAATTTACCGCAAGAAGATATTACCTGTTTTGGTCATACTTCTTGCTTTTTTAATAGGAATTGTAATCCACCAATTTTATCGTGTTT
>CAZHOY010000372.1:0-1747 GCA_964534695.1 uncultured Actinomycetota bacterium
TTTCGGTATCAGTAAAGGCAATGTGCGGCTTTCTCAGCAATCTCGCAACATGAGCAGCATAAGGAGAAGCAAAACTTAAAAAAAGATCCGGTATGAATTTTTTGGCCTTTGTATAAAGCAACCCGTCTGTTCTGAACAGATATTTTGTCTTCCCAGCAATACTATTGGAACCTTTCCCCCTGTTAAAGTAAGGAATATTATACTTATCAAGTAAAAAAAGGCTTACTTCTTTATCTCTGGCTGAGACAAAAAACTCATGCCCTTTTTCTTGCATGAGTCTGATAAAGTTTCTGAAATAATGGACATGTGCAGGATGTCCGATATCAATAAAAATACGCATTATTAAAATTTATGGGTTTCGTATTCAAAAAGCACTGATGGTCGAAAAGGAAGAACCTTTAAGATCACTGTATTTAAAAGCTTATGGTATCTTTTTATCATTGGCATATAGGAAGGATAATCATAATAATATTTATTGGGTGCTTTCAGCATATCTTCAAATTCATCCGGATTCAGATCCAGCTTTTTTAAGACAAACTCCTTATCTATTTTCAATTGCTCTTCCATGTACAGATCTTTCCGCATCAGATCAAGAGTTGCTTCACGTGAGATTTCCCCTGAAAGGATTTGCGCTGATAGCGTAATGATTCGTTTATCTATGCCGAATTTTTGAGGCAGCCAGTAAGCAATTGTGAATTTTGTGAAGAGGTTTTCATGATGATGCCCTCCGTAGTATTCCCAGTCAAAATTTTTTGTCAGAAATTCCTGAGCATCTTTCTTCCGGTAATCAAGGTAATAATACGGGCGATACATTTTAATCTTTAGGAAAAATCCGTAATACAATAAACTAGACAATGTATAGTAGGGAAAGGAAGTAAGCTTCTTATGCTCAAATTTGTTGGTGAGGTACAACATTTGTTTTGCATCGGTATAGGTCCATTCTGTTGGTTGTTTCCCCTCAGTGCGAAAATCACTTCCGTTTAAAATGTATTTTATCTTTTCCCTATGGGCCGTTTTATACAGGACAGCCTTAATAGCCAAGTCGGTAGGGCTGTCAACCCATGGCAGGGAAGCTCTTAAATATGAACGCAATACGGCTTTAACTTCTTCATAATTAATCACATAAGTATCAAGGTCTATCCCAAGTTTCTGCGTCACTTTTTTAATATTCTGAACGGCTTTATCACTGCTCCAGCCATTATCAAGATTAACCGCAAGGGGACGTAACCTATACATTTTTGCTATGTAAAGCAGGTAGGAGCTATCTGTACCCCCACTTACTCCTATAATACAATCATAAGGTTTCCCGGCTCCTTCACTTTTGATCATGTCAACAATATTTAACCATTCTTTCCAGCCTTTTTCTCCCTTGGGATAAGCTTCACAAAGATGATCAAACATTTTGGCATAATTGGAAACTCCCTGGTCATCAAAAGAAATGCCAGGTATTGTCGAATCCCAGATTCCTCTTGTACAAGTAATCTTTTCCACCTGTCAAAATTTATATTTACTGAAAAAGATTCTTAAGATCATTTCTGTCGGGATAATTAATCAAAACGGCTTTTCTTTTCCCGTGAAAAGCAAATAAACTTCCAGCTGCAGCAGCACTGGCGCCACCTTTTTTATACCTTCAACCAGGTGAAGCAAAGTGCCTGCACTACCGCAGGCAATTACCGGAATAGAAAGAGATTGTGTAAGCTTTTTAATAAAATCAATATCATAGCCTTTCATTACACCATCAAGATTA
>CAZHOY010000373.1:0-1747 GCA_964534695.1 uncultured Actinomycetota bacterium
GATGTATTTATTTTTAATCAGCAGGTACCAGGAAGCAT
This sequence comes from uncultured Actinomycetota bacterium, assembly GCA_964534695.1. GTDB lineage: Bacteria > Actinomycetota > Humimicrobiia > Humimicrobiales > Humimicrobiaceae > CAZBSE01. Next base: position 39 of record CAZHOY010000373.1, read on the forward strand.
TACAAATAAGTATTTTATCAATAAGATAAATGAGATTTTTTATAAAAATAGGGAAAAAATAATAATTCTTGATACAAGGCATTATGGAAAAGAGATTAAACATACCTACAGGAAAATAAATGAAAGAGAAGCTGCATACCTTAACGGAGTTAATATAGAAGATAATAAGATTTCAATTAAAGATTTGGATAAATATGCAGAAAATCTATATAGGCAGTACAAAAAGCCAGTCTTTATAACTAGAGGAGACAGGGGAACTGTAATATTTGATTCTGAAGGATTAAAAAAGGCAAATGCTTTGAGGTTAGAAGGAAAAATTGACCCTGTCGGCGCCGGAGATGCATTTTTAAGCGCTCTGGCACTTTCGCTGGCTGCAGGTGCAAAAAATTTGGATGCAGCTAATTTTTCTAATTTAGCAGCAGCGGTAACTGTTAAAAAATTATTTAAAACAGGGACAGCTTCTGCTGAAGAGATTTTAGAATTAAATAAAGTTGCAAAATATAATTATCTGCCAGATCTAGCGGAAGATGCAAGAGAAGCTAAATTTTTCGATACATCAGAAATAGAACTGTGTTATCCTAGAGAAAAGTTATTCCTGGGTGAAATAGCTCATGTAATTTTTGACCATGATGGAACAATTAGTACCTTAAGGCAGGGTTGGGAAAAGGTTATGGAAGATGTCATGGTAAAATCTATTTTAGGGGATATTTACAAATTCTCTTCTATAGATACTCTAAACAGTGTAAAAGATAGTGTTAAAGATTATATTGATAGGTCTACAGGAATACAAACTATACTCCAGATGGAAGAACTAAAACATATGGTGAAAGAATTTGGTTATGATGTAAAGGATGATGAAATACTTGACAAGTTTGAGTATAAAAAAATATATAATAGGAAACTTATGGAGGTTGTAAATAAAAGGATTAAGAAATTTAAAGATAAAGAATTAGGAATCGAAGATTTTACTATAAAAAGTGTTGTTGAGATGCTACTTGCATTAAAAGAAAGGGGGATAAAGTTATATCTTGCAAGCGGAACTGATAAGGAAGATGTAATTAGGGAAGCGAGTATATTAGGCTATGCGGATTTTTTTAATGGGAAAATATACGGCTCGCTAAATGATATAAAAAAATATTCTAAAAAGATGGTTATTGAGAGGATAATAAATGAAAATAACCTGGAGGGGCCTCATTTAGCGGTTATAGGGGATGGGCCTGTAGAGATTATGGAATGCAGGAATAAAAAAGGTATAGCAATAGGTGTTGCAAGTGATGAAATTAGAAGGTATGGACTAAATTTAAAGAAAAGAGAGAGACTTATCAAAGCAGGAGCTCAAATAATAATTCCAGATTTTTCCCAGTACTTGACATTACTTAAGTTGCTATTTGAATAATAATAATTGGAATAAGAAAAGAATATAAAAAAAGACGTTTACACCCTCTAAACATGTACCATTAGATTTTAAATCATGTAAAATATATCACATCGTAACTAAAAAACAATAGGGGGGGGTGAATAGTAAGATGTACATTAAAAGACTTGAAGCCTCTGTAAATTATTCAATCTTAACCCAATTAGAAAATTTAGGTTGGATAGTTGATGAAAAAAATCCTTTAAATAATGTAACTCAACAACGCACTAAAATCGATAAAGAAAGAAAAAAATTAAGAGGAAAAATTCCAGATTTTGTTTTATATGAAATGAAT
>CAZHOY010000374.1:0-1746 GCA_964534695.1 uncultured Actinomycetota bacterium
GCCCCAGGGGAGGAAACGAGGCTTTCTTTCCCAGTATTTTTAAAACTTTTTTAAAGCTCCAAAAAGTTTCTGCGTAATCAGGGTATACAAGTAAAATTTTCATTATAATTCTTCTCTTTTCTGTTTGGCTATTTCCAATTAAAGTTTACGCTATTCTGACAGATTACCCGGATGCTGTAAAGCATTGTTAAAAATCCGTCTTTAAATCTATCTTCTACTATATTAACGATATTTTTGTATTAAAGTTACAGGATATTTTATAAAACCTGTTTTTTATGAAGATTTTAAAAATAATTTACCTGGATTTTTGCACGGACTAAAAGAATATCAAATATCTTTTCTTATAGAGAAGGCTTTTCCCAGTTTTTTACCTATGCCAAGATATTCTTGTCTTGCCGGGTCAAAGATGAACGGCTTTAATTTATCAATATCCGGCTGTCCGTCTGGGGCAAGCACTGACTGCTCGATTTTTACATCCATAATCTCTCCGATAAACTGGGTATGGAGTCCTATTTCAACTGTGTTTAGCAGTTTGCATTCCAGCACAAAAGGAAACTCCTTTCCGTAGGGGGCATCGACTATATCGCTTTTTACAGGAGTAATATTCGTTTTTTCAAATTTATCCACGCTTTTTCCGGATACAATGCCGTAATAATCGGCTTTCTTTGCCATATTTTCAGAAAGTATATTTACAGTGAAGGCTTTCCTCTGCACTATATTATGGTAAGAATGTCTTGTCTTTCTCAAAGAAATTGCCAAACAGGGCGGGACTGAACTGCATATCCCTCCCCAGGCAACTGCTGCTAGATTAGGTCTCTGCTGGCTGTCATAGGTTCCCACAATCAAAACCGGGGCGGGGTAAAGAATAGTATTGGCTCCAAATGATTTTTTCATAATTATCCTCTCTTATCTTTTAAGCATATTCTATGTAATATGCACCTGTTTTACAATGGCAAGAGAAGGAGTGAATTAAAAAAACTATTGACGATATGTATATTATTGTATATATTTAGTTCATTATTATATACATTTTGTTTACTATTATTGATATAAGGTATTGGAAAATAAGAATTTAAAGCTAAAAAATGATCTTAGAAGATGCCGGTTTGAACATAATGAGATTTCCCAGCAGGAACTGGCAAATGCCATTGGCGTAACCAGGCTTACCATTCACTCCATAGAGAAAGGGAAATTTAATCCTTCGGTATTACTGGCATTAAAAATTGCAAGTTTCTTTAAAAAATCCGTGGAGGAAATATTTTATCTTGAAGAAGATTAGATAAAGGAGCATAAAAAAATGAAGCAGCTATTAAAAATAAGTAATAATACCACTTTAGTTCTATGTTCAATTTCTATTGCAGGGCTTGTATTCACAAACACATTTTTTTTAATGCTCAGAAGTATGATTATTAACATGGGAAATGTTGAAAGTTTTATGGATAAATTTTCAATTCCCATTGCAGTGGTATATATTATATTTGGTTTTTTTCATCTTTCAGCCATGTTTACTTTAATCCTGCAGTTAAATTTTTTTAAAAGAGATAACTTCCTCCGCGCTTTTCTATTTTTTACCGGAATTGTATCTTTGCTGATGTTATTTGGAGATTTTGCACTTGCAAGTGATATTTCAAAAGAATATATTTTTGGATTACCGGGTGAGTTTAACATCCTGTTTTTTAGTCAGGCACTTCACTTTATTTTCTATATTCTTATGATTATTCTTCTTGTATTAACCAGAAAGTCAGT
>CAZHOY010000375.1:0-1736 GCA_964534695.1 uncultured Actinomycetota bacterium
AGCATTCGGCTGTTAACCGAAGGGTTGTAGGTTCGAGTCCTACTCGGGGAGCCAAAAATGAATTCTGGTACCTTTTTCTAAAAATGAGTCAATGATTCTTAAATTTAAGTATTTATTAATTATTATATTTTATTGTATAATTATCAAAATTTAAAAAACTAATAACCTAGCATATTTATATTGTGAGATTGAATATAAGTTATAAAAAAATAATAACTATTATATTTATTACAATTGTACTTATATTTTTTCCTTTTCGCTTTATTTTAGGGGAAAGCGAAAACATTAATACAGAAAATAATATTACACTAGAGAATTCTGTAGAAGATATAATAGTATATTGTGATTATTATACCTGGTGGAACGAAGGTAAATGGAATAAGGGGAATTCCAATTGTCCTTTACTGGGATTTTATAACAGTCTTGACCCGAAAGTTTTAAAAGAACATTCAAGATTAGCTAATGAATACGGCATTGATGTTTTTAAGGTTGAATATGTACCAGCACTGGACGGAAGTATAACAAATGGAATATTGAAAACGGATCTGGGAAATACAAGGATCTGCCTGATGTATGATACCCTAATAAGGTTTTTAGAGTTGGGCAAAGGACGCCCACCTTATGATTTTAATGATCCCAAAATCTATAATACATTTATAGATGATATGAATCACATAGCCGATGTTTATTTCTCTAACCCGAATTACTTTAATATAAATGGAAGACCCGTATTATGGATTTATATTACAAGAGAGATGCGTGGAAACTGGAAAAGTGCTATTAATATCGCAAGGCAGAATATGAATAGCAAAGGATTTGATGTCTACTTAGTAGGAGATCATGTTTTCTGGAGTTATAATTATGATGGTATTGAATTATTTGATGCTGTTTCTACCTATCATACCTACGCAGGTGGACCGCAAAATACTTCTGATTTTGCTAACAGAATAAAATTGTTGTATTCAAGATGGGATAAAGTTATACAGTCCAAAGGCAGAGATTTTATCCCCGGGGCATTACCTGCTTATAACGATACCTGTATGGCATATGAAAAAAATTGTATACCTCCATTAAGCGGTACAAAAGAAGATTTTAATTATATGCTAAGAACCGTTTCAAATTATCTAGATCGTGTAAATGGTGCTGAAAATTTAATGCAGGTAACAATAGCTACATTCAATGAAAATCATGAGGGAAGTGGCGTTGAACCTTCATTAGAGTGGGGATATGATAGAATAAGCCAGGTACCAATTGTTTTTGGGAGCAATTAACACATATTTTTTATATTTTTTTAGGCGATTATATACTTGACAAACCTAAATTAAAATGTTAATATATTGTTATATTTTAATATTTTAATAAAGGTTTTAAATGGGAAAGATAGATATAAATCAAAAACATTTTCACGATGAAGAATCGGCAAGAAAATATCTTGAGAGTATTCGTTGGAAAGACGGTAAACCCGTATGTCCCCATTGTGGTTCTATAAATGAACACTATGAATTGAAACCCAAAACTTCTGATTCTGGGTTGAGAAAAGGTGTATGGAAATGTAAAGATTGTAGGAAGCAATTTAGTGTTACGGTTGGAACTGTTTTTGAAAGAAGCCATATTCCGTTGTATAAATGGTTACTTGCTGTACAATTAATGTGTTCTTCAAAAAAGGGAATATCTGCTAAACAGATTGAAAGAATGTTGGGGATAACTTATAAAACAGCATGGTTTATGATGCACCG
>CAZHOY010000376.1:0-1735 GCA_964534695.1 uncultured Actinomycetota bacterium
GCCTGTGCCCAGGCCAACATGCTGTCCCTGGGCCTGATGATAAACGAACTGCCGGGAATGGTTTATTGCTGCAGGAATGATAGTAACTGGACCATGGAATTCGTCAGCAAGAGATGTACCCAGCTGACTGGATACAAACCTGCTGACTTAATTCTTAATAATAGAATCTCTTATGAAGATATTATTCACCCTGAAGATAGAAAGATGGTAAGAGATGATGTCGAAAAATCTATAAAAAAAACAAAACAGTTCCATCTTGAATACAGGATAATCACTGCAGAAAATAAAATAAAATGGGTTTCAGAAGTAGGTCAATTTTTACCTCTCCCCTATGATAATTTGAAGATGCTGGAGGGCTTTATAATAGATATAACCGATAGAAAACAGGCAGAAGAACTCTTCAAAGAAGAACAGAATAGATACATGCTTTTATTTGATTCTGCTCCAGCGGGAATTGCTCTTGTAGATACCAGGGGATTTATAATTGCTGCAAATGATTTAGTACTGGATTTTACCGGATTTTCCAGGAAAGATATAATAGGCAGGCATTTTACAAAACTGAAGTTCTTTTCAATCAGGGACATACCTCTATACATTAGATTCTTTAGCAGACTTACTACCGGTAAAAAACTTAAACCTCAATTAATTAGCTGGAGAAATAAGGAAGGAATAAATTTTACCGGTGAAGCACGCACATCAATAGTAAGGAAAAACAAGAAAATTACTGGCATCATGGTAATACTAACCGACATAACCAAGCGCATAAAAACCGAACAAGAATTAAGAGACAGTGAGGAACTTAACAAAAGCATCCTGGAAAATTCTCCCGGCCCTATGCTGGTTATAAACCCGGATAAGTCAATAAGATATGTTAATCCTGCACTGGAAAAGATTACCGGTTTTTCTTCCAAAGAATTTATTGGCATGAAGCCGCCGTTTCCACACTGGCCAAAGGAAATGATAGCCAGCTATACTGAGAAATTTGACCATCTCATGAAAAAAGATATTGTAATTCCCGAATTACAATTAATAAATAAAAATGGGCAAAAATTCTGGATCGAACTTAAATTATCACCTTTGAAAATCAATAGAAAATTAAAATATGTATTGGTCAATTTCACAGACATAACAGAGCGAAAAAATCTTTCCAGGAATTGAAAAAAACACTTGAGGACACCATAAATACTCTGGCCTTTATAGTAGAAAAAAGAGACCCCTATACAGCTGGCCACCAGAGAAGAGTAGCTGCTCTGGCTGTAAAGATTGCTGAAAAATTGAAGCTCGATGATAAAAAAATTAAAATTTTAAAAACTGCTGCAATTATCCATGATATCGGCAAGATAAATATACCTGCCTCTATTCTTTCAAAATCAGGGAAGCTATTAGATGCAGAGTTTAATATGATAAAAACTCATCCCCAGGTTGGTTTCGATATTATAAAAAAAATTGAATTCTACCATTCTGTAGCCAAAATTATATTGCAGCACCACGAAAGAGAAAATGGTTCCGGTTATCCCAATAGATTAAAAGGTAAAGATATAGTATTAGAAGCTAAAATTATTGGTGTTGCTGATGTAGTAGAAGCAATGTCTTCTCACAGACCTTATAGGCCTGCTCTGGGTACAGAAAAGGCTATTGAGGAGATTAAAAAAAATAAAGGCATACTATATGACCCCCGGGTAGTGGAAGCCTGTCTTAAGGTTGTAACCAGTAAACACTTCTCTTTTGATAACTA
>CAZHOY010000377.1:0-1734 GCA_964534695.1 uncultured Actinomycetota bacterium
TTGATAACTCCGGAAATCTTATTTCAGAAGCTTTTGAGGAATCAAAGCTATATTATCCGGAATTATTTGCAGTGGAGCAGGATCTCGATGAAATTTATTTTTCTGAAATAAACACCATAAAAAATGCGTGCAAAAATCATGTATAAACATAAAAACGTGGAAGGAATTTCTATAGATGGTCAAATGGCAAGCATCTGTGCGATTGACATCAACTGGTCTCTGGCAACCCCCTATGATTCATGGCTTGATACCCGTTGTGTCCCTTATATAGAAATACTAAAAAAAGAAGAATCAAAGATAATTTTCCTTACTGGAGGACTCCCTTCATTTACCCACGGACCAAAGATGCTCTGGTGGAAAAATGAAAGGCCGGGAGTATTAAAAAAAATTGCAAAGTTTATTATGCCTTCTTCTTATATAACCGGCAAACTAGCAGGTCTTAAAGCCAGTGGTACTTTTATTGACCATACTTTTATTCATTTCAGCGGTTTCGCAGATATAATGAAAAAACAGTGGTCGGAAGAACTCTGCGAGAATTTTGGTCTGCCTTTAGATAAATTACCTCAGATTATTGAACCATGGAAGATAATAGGTAAACTAACCGCAGAAGCTGCTAGAGGGTGTCTGCTGACTGAAGGAACACCAATTGCTGCAGGCTGCGGTGATACTATAGCAACCATGTTGGGAGCAGCTTTTATCAAACCGGGTATAGTGCTTGATATTACCAGTACTGCATCCGCATTCGCGATATGTCTTGATAAATTCAAACCCGATGTGGAAAATAAAACATTTTTTACAGCAAGGCGCGCCCCCGAAGACCTCTGGTATTCAATAGCATATATAAACGGCAGCGGACTTAATCTGAGATGGTTTAGGAATGAGATAATGAAACTAAATAGCAGTTTTGCTATAAAACATATCAGAGATTCCTATAAATATCTGGACAGTCTTGCATCCGAAACAAAGGCAGGTTCCGAAAAACTCTTCTTCATACCCCATATGGGCGGAAGAGCATGCCCCAATACACCATATCTTAAAAGCAGCTGTATAGATCTTACCTGGAAGCATAAAATCGGAAACTTATACAGGTCACTGCTGGAAGCCGTGGCTTATGAGTATGCAATTTATATGGAAATTGAGAAGAAGCTGGTGCCGGAAATTGAATTTAAAAAAGCCCGTGTCATCGGCAGCGGAGCCAAAAGTAAATTCTGGAATAAAATGAAATCGGACATTCTTGGAATCCCCTATGAAAAATTGAACAGAGAAGAATTTGGTGTACTTGGCTCCTCAATACTGGCAGGATATGCTACAGGTGTATTTGATGATTTAAGAAAGACTGCAGACAGTTTTAACAAAGTAGAATACAGTATCGCTCACGATAAGAAAAAGCATGATTTTTACAGGCAGTATGTAAATTACAATAAATTCCTTTTGGATAATGCAAAAGAAATATTTGTAAATTTAGAAAAATTAAAATGTTAAGAATTAATAAATTTTATTTTGTAATGAAAAATATTGTACAAACCGTAAAAGGTATAATTAAAAAGTATTCTCTGGGAATTACTGATTCACACTCCCACCTGTGGATTGATGGGGCTGATTTTATAGGGAATCAAAAATTTAAGGTTAATTATTTCCCAATGATAAAAAAAGAGTTAAAAAATTTCAAAAGGATAAAAATTAAGAACTTATCCAATGGGAACGCTTCAGTCATAGACTGTCAACCAGCTTATT
>CAZHOY010000378.1:0-1733 GCA_964534695.1 uncultured Actinomycetota bacterium
TAGGATGAACCACTCGATAAGCAACATCAAAATTCGCTTTTATTATCTCTTTAAAGAGTACAAGGATGTATAAAATAAAAAATGCAGCTCTCTTAAAACTTAATGGTGGTAAACTCAATTCAAGATATCTTCTACTTAGAAACAGGGAAAGAATGAAACTCACAGAAATACCGATTATTATTTCCTGGAAATTAAAGCTTGAAGTAAGAACAAGCCATAATACCTCTGCTAATACAAACAGATATAGAAAACTCTTAATTTTTTCACGAACAGTGTAATTACTAAAAATCATTCTCTATTATATCTGCTTATTTATTATAATGATAAAAATATTCTAATAATATGATATTTTCTATAAAAAAATATCTACTTGTTCAACACTGATGTACTTTCACGTATTCTGTCATCGATTAACCCGTAACAGGTTCTTGCATTATCTTTCCTGACCATGATAATCTTTCCTATACGAATTATCCCCAAATGTTATGAAACGTTCACTGAACTATTCCCATAAATCTAACAATTTTACTTACACTGTTCTTGTTTTCCATAATCTCTTATAAAATTTGTAATCTTATGGGATGTCATATTACTTATAATATATTACTATATCTTGAATAATTCATAACTATTCTAATTTTGATAAATTAGTGTAAGATTTTATAAAAAATTACAGATAATGTCAAAATAACTTATCTACTAGTGTCATGTCAATATAAATATATTGGGTATTAACTTGACTTACTTCCTGACTTATGCCATATTCAGCAGTAAGGATACAAGTCGGGAGGAGAGTCATGAAAAAATATATTGTACGTCTGTCACAGCAAGAGCGCCAGATCCTAAGACGATTTATATCATCAGGCAAAAGATCTGCACAGTTGTTTATACGGGCAAGAATTCTGTTAAAAGCAGATCAAGGGACAGCTGGACCTGGATGGTCAGATGAAAAGATCAACCAGGCGCTTGATATAACGGTACAAACAGTCGAAAGGGTTAGAAAGCAATTGGTCTTGGAAGGTTTTGATGCAGTGCTAAAGCGACAAAAATATAACCAAAAAGTTTCCCGTAAAAGGTTTGATGGTGATGCTGAAGCACATCTTATTGCCCTTTCCTGCAGCAGACCGCCTAAGGGACGAAGTGATTGGTCGCTTCGCCTGCTGGCCGATAAGATGGTTGAGCTTAGTTATGTAGAAAGTGTCTCATATGAGACTGTTAGACAGACTTTAAAAAAAACGAAATTAAACCATGGTTAAAAGAAATGTGGTGTATACCACCCAAAGCTAATGCTTCCTTTGTATGCGCAATGGAGGATGTTTTAACAGTTTACAAGAGAGAGTATAGTCCGGATATGCCTGTGGTATGTATGGATGAGACAAGTAAACAGCTGATAAAAGAAACGCGTTTGGCAATATCAGCCAGACCAGGAAGGCTATCCCGTTATGATTACTAGTATGAACGTAATGGTGTATGCAGTCTGTTTATGTTCTACGAACCATTTGGTGGCAAACGATTTGTATCTGTTACAGACAGACGCACAAAAGTTGACTGGGCAATGCAGATAAAAGATCTTCTGGATATTCGTTATCCTGATGCTAAAAAGGTCATTTTGGTCATGGATAATCTTAATACACATACCGGTGCTTCACTGTATGAGGCATTTGAGCTCCAGGAAGCAAGACGGCTACTTGATAGGCTTGAAATACATTATACCCCAAAACATGGCAGTTGGC
>CAZHOY010000379.1:0-1728 GCA_964534695.1 uncultured Actinomycetota bacterium
ATATTTTGGAGAGTGATGGACATAATGTCAAAGAGCTTTATCAAATTACAGAAAAATTTTTACGTAGTCCTATTTTCAAAATACTCTATATGCAGTTTATCATATAACTATTGTAGAGCATCATTTTAAAATAGAAATTATCTTATTTCAAATTATAAAACGCATCAAGTCCCAGATATTTTGCTTCACTGCCCAGTTCTTCCTCAATCCTCAACAGCTGATTGTATTTGCATACCCTGTCTATTCTGGATGGGGCCCCTGTTTTTATCTGGCCAGCGTTCACCCCTACCACTAAATCGGCAATGGTGGTATCTTCCGTTTCTCCCGATCTGTGGGACACCACAACTGTATAGCCTGCTGTCTTGGCCATCTCAATTGCATCCAGGGTCTCGGATAAGGTCCCTATCTGGTTTACCTTGATTAAAACAGAATTTGTTACTCCCAGCTCAATTCCTTTCCTGATCCTTTCCGTATTGGTAACAAAAAGATCATCTCCCACCAGCTGTACCTTACTGCCGATCTTGTCTGTCAGCTCTTTCCATCCTTTCCAGTCTTCTTCAGCCATTCCGTCTTCTATTGAAATTATGGGATATTCCTCCACCAGTTTTTTGTAATAATCAACCATCTCCGATGGGGTCAGGATCTTACCCTCGCCTTTCAGGTTATATTTCCCATCTTTAAAAAACTCGGTAGCCGCAGGATCAAGTGCAATATAAATATCCTTTCCCGGTTTAAATCCGGCTTTCTCGATGGCTTTGATTATATATTTAATTGCATCCTCATTGGTTTTAAGATCAGGTGCAAAGCCGCCTTCATCACCCACTGCGGTATTGAGCCCTTCTTTTTTAAGCACTGCTTTTAGATTATGAAATACTTCGGCTCCCATTCTTAATGCCTCGCTGAAGTCGGGTGCACCAAGGGGCATAATCATAAATTCCTGAAGATCGACAGTATTGTCTGCATGCTTGCCCCCGTTTAGAATATTCATCATCGGTGATGGGAGAATATGTGCATTAACTCCACCCAGATACTTATACAAAGGCAGATCAAGCGCTATGGCAACAGCCTTCGCTGCAGATAGAGAAACACCTAATATTGCATTGGCTCCCATTTTGGACTTGTTCTTGGTACCATCCAGATCAATCATAGCCTGATCTATTTCACGCTGATAGATTGCATCCATACCTTCCAGCTCCGGAGCAATAAAGGAATTTACATTCTCTACCGCTTTTTGAACACCTCTGCCCATATATCTTTTTTTATCACTGTCTCTGAGTTCTACTGCCTCAAATGCACCGGTAGATGCTCCTGAAGGAACCGCAGCCCTTCCGATTGCCCCGCAGTCCAGTATGGTTTCAACTTCTACGGTTGGATTTCCTCTTGAATCCAGAATTTCCCTGGCAAAAACTCCGGTAATTTCAGTTAATTCACTCATGAATATTCTCCCTCTTGTATTATTTAACACCAAATATTTTAATTCCCTATTGATATGTAAATTTTCTAGGGTATTATAACACAATATAGTTTGTATAAAATATTATATTAGTATTTATTGTATTTTTAAATTAATTGAAAATATATTTGAAATATAAAAAAATCTGCTTAAATGTCATTTGGCCTGTAAAGTCTGTTTATAGACATCAGGAATACTATTTAAATATGTATTTTAGGCAGCTAACCAGAGGGTAGGAGTAAAATGAGAATTAAAATAATTAAGAAAATACTTTT
>CAZHOY010000380.1:0-1728 GCA_964534695.1 uncultured Actinomycetota bacterium
TGTAACTATATATGCTCACTTAAGTGAGTTTAAGGTAGAGGTAGGAGAAAAGGTAATTCAGGGAGATTTAATCGGGCTTATGGGAAATACAGGTGTAAGTACTGGTACTCATCTTCATTATGAGGTTAGAGTAAATGGGATACCGGTAGACCCCAAGATGTTTTTACCTTAGGAAAATCTACACTTGCTCTCGTTTTGCAGCTCATAAAACATTATAGCCTATTATAACTAAACTTTTAAAATTAAATAACTGACCCACTAATATCTTATAGGTATTATATTTTTTTAGTGTTACGAAAAAGATTCATAAATTTGACTACTACAAAATAAGAGATTTGTCAGTAAAGATATCAATGGATATTAGATGCTCATTAGTTTTTGATTTATCTATTTTGTATAATATTCTTAGATTCTTAATAGGAAGTTTTAATGGCTAAAAAAAGACAGAAGAATAAGCATAAAAGGAAATTAGGTATATCAAGAATAAATGAAAAATCTTTCACCTTGGATAGAGACCCTTTTCTAAACAAACTCGCAGAGGTAGCTAAAAGACGAAGTGGTGGACAGATCAGTATTCAAGGATTTATCTTCCAGTATAAATATGCCGCTTGGAGAGTGCTAGATTATCTTTATCAGAACAAGGAAATTGATTCAAGCTATTTGCGCTTAGAGGGCGTAGAAGATATTGATTTTATAAAGATATCTGGTATGTGTACTAGGATCGAATTTGCGCAAGTTAAATATTCAAAGAACAAAATTGATGCGGGAATGTTCTGGAATCTTGGAATTTTACAAAATTTTGCTGAAGTTTATTTAAAATACCCTAATAGTATCTTTCGTCTTGTACACAATATGGATTTTTCTAAGGGACATCTTGATTATTTAGTAGTCTTTAGTAAGAAAAAAGACAAAGTGCCTACAAACACTTATAAGTTTTGGAGTGATAAGTTTAAGGAGTTTCAAAATTTACAGGAAGCTAAAATCAAAGAAGCTAAGGAGAAAAATAGAGACTATTCACATTTTAACTGGGATTGGTCTTCCTTTGATCTGTATGATTTCTTAAGCAGACTTATTTTCGAGAAAGTTACAGAGGATTCTTTGGATTTAAAAATTACTCATTCAATTATTAAAAATTATGAAATATCAACTGGAAATGAGCAGCAATACATCTTAGCCCTTAATAGTTTTATATTAAACAATTCACGTCTTGGTGCAAAGTTAACGTATCAGGATTTAACTAAATTAATAGAATCTGTGAGAATAGATATTGCCAAGGGACCTATTAATCCAGCAGTTCAAAGTAGGTGGTTGGAAGCAGTAGATTTTAATATTGGTGAAAATAAGGATTTAAATTCTTATTTTGAAGGCAAAGCAGCAAAGCCTTTTCATATTGCTGCAGAATTACCTATTCAGCGCAAAGATTGGAAAGAAAAAATAATGAAAGCTTTTGGAGATTTTGATGTAACTGTTATTCGTGCTTCAGTGGTCAGGGAAAATCTACCCTTGCATGGCAGGTTGCATATGATCTTATAAAAAAATGCTGGCGACCTTATGAGTTGCTTTGGTGTGGAGATGAAAAAGAGATTGGTAATATTATTACTCTTATTGAATCAAGAATAAAGATTGGGGAACGTATAGTAATTATTATTGATGGTTTAAGAAAAAGTGTTTCAGCTTGGGGAGAACTTGCTAGTCGAACGCTAGGATTACCTATTAAATTCATTGTAA
>CAZHOY010000381.1:0-1727 GCA_964534695.1 uncultured Actinomycetota bacterium
TCAAATTCCTCCCCAAATTTTGGAAGATTTAATTTCAAGTTGTCTATTAAATATTTCCCTCTGGCAGATCTTGTAAACTTCTTAAACAAATATGTTCCCCCGCCTATCACCACAGCCAGGATTAAATAAAAATATATATTCTTAAACAAATCGCCAATAAATATAATTAATTTGGTAGGTGCCGGCAGTTCTGCACCTAATTCATCATATATACTCTTAAAAGTTGGAACCAAAAACACTATAATTACAAAAGTTATCACCACAGCAAATCCCAGAACAAACTTTGGATAAGCAGTTTTATTTCTTATTTTTAACTTTATTTCTTCATCTGTTTCCAGAAAATTAGCCAGGTCGTCCATAGTCTTATCCAGTACACCTCCTGCTTCACCGGCTCTTACCAGACTTATATATATATCACTGAATACTTTAGGGTGTCTTTCCATCGATTCCGAAAGGGAATGCCCGGATTCCACATATAATCTGATTTCCGAGATTATTTTTGAAAATTTTGGATTGGTAGTCTGCTTTTCCAGCACTGTGAGTGATTCCAGCAAGGACATCCCTGAAGAAATTAATGTTGCAAATTGCCTGGTAAAAACAACCATATCTCTTATCTTTATACGATTAAAAAAACTAAAACTTATAGTTTTCTTTGATGCTCTTATACTCTCCTTTATCCTATCAATACTGACCACAAAATATTCCATATCCTTTAGTTTTGATACAACGGATTCCTGGGTCTCGGCATCAATTGAACCTTTTATTAACTCACCTTTTAAATTTCTGACCGTATAATTAAATGTAGCCATTGTTATCCAATCTCTTTTTTTAAAAAAAGTATAAAATAATTTATTCCTGCATCATTCTTTTAACTTCATCTAAACTATGAGCTTTTTCCAATACCAATTCCCTGGTAATTTTACCATTCTTATACAGATTTACCAGCGACATGTCCATGGTCATCATTCCCATCTTTCCGCTGGACTGTATTGCTGAATAAATCTGATGCACTTTCATTTCCCTTATCATATTTTTTATGGCCGGTGTTACAAACATCAATTCCGTGGCAGGAACTCTTCCATCATTATTTTTATTGGGCATTAATTGCTGCACCAGCACAGCCTTCAATGTTCCCGCCAGCTGGTTCCTTATTTGTTTTTGCTGATGAGTTGGAAAAATATCTATAATTCTATCTATGGTCTGGGGTGCATCCTGAGTATGAAGAGTGGAAAAAACAAGATGGCCGGTTTCAGCTGCAGTCAGAGTACTTGATATTGTTTCCAGATCTCTCATTTCTCCTACCATTATAACGTCAGGATCTTCCCTTAAAATATACTTGAGTGCAATCCCAAATGATTTGGTATCCGTAAGTATTTCTCTCTGGCTTATAATACTTTTTTTATGCGTAAACAGATATTCTATAGGATCTTCTATGGTTATAATATTTTCAGACCTGTTGGTGTTGATCATATCAATTATAGAAGCAAGAGTAGTTGATTTACCACAGCCGGTGGGTCCGGTTACCAGAACAAGACCCCTGGGATAATTTGCAAATTCCTCAATTTGCACCGGTAGATTTAAATCTTCAATGCTCTGTATCTCTCTTGAGATAAACCTGAATGCAGCAGCCAGACTATTTCTTTGATAATAATAGCTGCACCTGAATCTTCCATATCCGGATAACGAATATGAAAAATCAACTACCAGTTGGCTTTCCAGCCTTGCCA
>CAZHOY010000382.1:0-1725 GCA_964534695.1 uncultured Actinomycetota bacterium
TCTTCCATATAATGCTTAATATAGTTTATATCAGTTAAAATTAATAAATTATGATTTTGCAGTTTTATTCTGGATATATTGTCAACTATTTCCTTATTTTTTGTTACGATTAAAATTAATTCCACTTTTTTTAGGTTATTTATGAAAATAAATTTATATCTATTATTTATATCGGAAATGTTATGAAATTATCATATATAAATCATTAAATCCTAATAAATCTATAATAGAATTATAATGTATATTTGTCAATTCATAATTTACGTGAATAAACCAGTTAATATCAGCTGCTCGGTGTTATTAACGTAAAAAAAATATCGTGGTTAACTGCAGAGTAAATTAGATAATAGAATATATAAAAAGGGCAATATATTTAAAAAATAATATACCGGTAGTATGATTAAAATTTATTGAAATACTTTTAAGAAAAACTTAAACTTCATTAACCAGAAAGAAGCTTTGAGGTTAAATTAAGATCTTTATCTGATGTTATATTAATTTCTTTATAATTAGATTCTCTACCTGAAATAATTTTTATAAATTTTTTGGGAATACCAATTCTGTGTGAGATAAATTTTAACAGTTCTTTATTAGCTTTTCCTTTTTCGGGGACTGCTACCAATTTTATCTTTACTCTATCCATATAAATCCCACAAACGTCATTAATCCTGGAATTGGGCCTCACTATTAATTTAATGGTCTCAGTCCTCATCGGTTTTAAAGAAATCATTAATTATATCCGGATTTGCTATATCCATTTTTTTCTTAACCCTCTTGGGTTTATATTCGTCATCCTCTTCTTCTTCATCGGAATGGACAAACTCCTGATTTTCCTTATCTTTATCTATATCTTCTTCTTCAGGCTTTTCAATTTCAATCTGTTCTTCCTGATTATTATACTCTATATCTTCTTCTGCTTCCGGCTCTTTCTCAGAAGAATCATCTTCTTCTTTCTCTTCCTTAGCACCTTCATCCGTCATAATTTTGTTAATATCCAGGCCCTGCTTATCAATTTCAGAAGTACTTAAAATCTTTTCTTCTCCTGTTTTTGAAGCTAAATTCTTTAGATCATCTACCATCTCTGAAATTTTTACTTTGAAATCCTCGTATTTTTTTCCCAGCTTTGCTATATCCTCTTCTAACTGACCTTTTTCATCCATTAAAGTTTTATATGATTCCTCTTCTTTTACTATTTCAATTCTCGCTATATCTTCCGCCTCTTTCTTTGCCTTTTGCTTTATATCCTCTGCTACCTTGTGTGCCGAAACCAGAGCCTCCTGGATAACTTTTTTCATTTCAACCGATTCCTTGCCTTCTTCATACTTTACCCTGTCCAGAGTTTCCTGCAGTTCCCTGTTAGCCTTCTGTAATTTATTAAATTCTACAGCAAGGACATCCAGAAATTTGTCAACTTCTTCAGGTTTATACCCTTTAAATACCACATGAAATTCTTTTTTCTGGATATTCTCTTCATTTATGTTCATTGTTACCTCCAAACAAAGTTATTACCACATATATTTATAACTAATATAACACAGTAATATATGTAAGCCAAATTCCTGTAATTACTGCGTTATAAAAAATTAAATACAAACTTTAAAACTTTGTAACAGTATAGTTTCCTAAATATTATTAGAAATGTTCCGTTAATGTCAACTAAAAAATTATAACACCCGATTTAGAACTAACCGTAATTATTCCTGACCGGCATATAATTTTGTTTAT
>CAZHOY010000383.1:0-1722 GCA_964534695.1 uncultured Actinomycetota bacterium
TAGAAATCTATGAGCAAATTCATTGTCTCCGAATAACAATATAGGTATTGATTTGAAGTATGCAGAAGCAATGTTGTGAAACATTATATTTCCTGAAGGAAGAAGAGGGTAACCGTGCTCCAGCACTGAAATTGTGCTTATATATGTCATTCCGTCATCTCCCCAATATGCAAGTCTACCCAGGTTGAGGAATCTAGTTATTATGGCATATAAAATAGTAATGAGAAGGATTATAAATATTACACGATTTGGTTTGTTCTGGAAAGTTTCCTTGATTTTTTTTGTAATGTTTGATTTATTTTTTGACTTGCTCTTTTTTAGATTTGCACCCATTTTCAGGTTGTTCATTTTTATTACTAATTATTATTGTAAATATTTAGATTATTTATGTAAACATTGAAGATATTATGTTACTTTACTGTTCATTTAAGGTATTATAGATTAGTTTTACTTTGAATCAAGTTTTTTTAAATTTGTTTAATGGTTAATATGCAAAATGTGTAATATAATGTTTTAAAACTAAAATCAATCTGATATTTTAGATAAAATGAAGATTAAATTGTAAAATATTTTATAAATATGATATTGTATAAAATCGGATATTGAAAAATAAACAAATGCCAAGATACCATTAATATTTGGTCACCACTGTTATGAAATATAAATGGTTTATAAGGGGGAGTTTATTTGAGGGTTTTTTTACTTATAATTTCTTTTATAAATACGGTTTTATATATTTTAGTATATGCTTATTATGATAATATTTTAAATCTTTTTAATACAGTAGTATTACCAGTAGGGTTATTAAATTTTATTAAACTATTAACATTAGTAATAGTTGGGTTTTGTATTGGTCTTAATGTTTCCTTACTGTTAAGATTAAATATAAATAAAAGTTTCTTTGATATAAGAACTTTAATTGTTGTAGGATTTATACCAGCGTTTTGTCTCTTGCTTTCTGAAGGAACTATAACCAATTTTATTATAGCAAAGTTTTTTGGATCAAATAAAAGACTTACTGAACTTGTTTTTTACCTTTTTTCAAGACAGATTATCTGGACTCTGTGGCTGGGGTTTTCCATAGGTTCTTCAGTTAGAATTAATTTTATCAGGAAACTTAAACATGTAGCTAGTTATAATATAGAGCAAGACTAAATGTAAAATAAGATTAATGTCTATGGTGATATTTGATACATAAATACGGGATCCCAATCATGCCCGGGTATATCGGTTAATCGAATTTGGTTTGAGCCGTCAATATTCATAATAAAAATTTCATTCTGTCCATTAACTCCACCTTCATATGTTATGAAGGCATTATCAGGCGAAATATCAGGATGACCACAATTTTTAGGATTATCAGTAAGTTTTTGTATGTTCTCTCCTTTACTATCCATAGTGAATATATTATAGTTATTTCCCTCATAGCCCATAAATGCTATTAATTTAGCATCTATTGATATTGCTGGGACTCTTTTTCTCCTATTGTTTTCTGATACTTTTTTTATATTTTCCCCATCGCAATCCATGATATATATATCTTCGTGTCCTACGGTGCCAGACTCATAAAAAACTTTACATTGAAATGGATGACCGTATGGATGCCAGTCATCTGCGTTTGGGTTAAAAGTTAACCTTTTTATATTGCTGCCATCATTGTCTATTCTATAAAGTTCCCAGTCTCCATCAATATACATTTCAAAGAATATGTAGCGGCTATCA
>CAZHOY010000384.1:0-1706 GCA_964534695.1 uncultured Actinomycetota bacterium
CTTTAAAATATAAAAAATGTTTTTACAAGTTTATCATTTTGTAGAGAAAAAAATAAAATAATAGATTGAATTATATCAGGAAACAAATATGAAAAAAAGAAAAGTATGGTTTTTCGTTCTACCTGCATTTTTATTGCACAGTGTGGTTATTTTATTTCCCTCTGTTAGTACATTGTTTATGTCGTTTTATAAGTGGACCGGAATGGGAAAGGCGAAATATGTAGGATTAGAAAATTTTAGGAGATTATTTACCGAAGATGAAGTTTTTTGGATAGCTTTATTAAATAATATAAAATGGACTATATTTTTTCTTACTGTACCTATAATATTAGGCATTATAGTAGCTTTTTTAGTTACGAATATAAGGGGAGAAAAAGTAAAAAGCATATATAGAGTTATATTTTTTCTCCCTGTAGTTATTGCTCCTGTTGTGGTAGGAAGAATATGGGGTTGGATATATGACCCATTTTATGGTTTATTTAAGTTGTTATTTGCAAAGTTAGGTTTTGCTTCATTAGCGGAGTCTTGGTCCTGGTTAGGAAATCCTAAAATTGCTCTTTTTTCTGTAGCCCTTGTCGATAATTGGCATTGGTGGGGTTTTGTAATGGTTGTCTTTTTGGGGGCATGTTTAGGAATTGATCCAGTTTATTATGAAGTTGCAAAAATAGATGGTGCCAATAAATGGAAACAAATGTGGCTAATAACAGTTCCAATGATTTCTCCAACTTTAGCTTTTATTTCGTTAATGACTGTTATATGGTCATTTTTAGCTTTTGAATACGTTTGGATTATGACTCAAGGAGGTCCTGGACATTCGACGGAGCTTTTAGCAACATGGATTTATAAAAAAGCATTTCTAACATGGGAATCTGGATATGCATGTTCTATTGCCGTGATCCTATTTATTTTATCTTCGATTTTTATCATATTTTTTATATATATAAGAAGAAAGGAGCTAAATGTTTAAATCTATAAAAAGGAATCACTTAATTAACGAAAAAAATTATTTACTGCATGTACCTTTATTAATTTTAGCAATTTATAGTGTAAGCCCTTTAGTAATCTTGTTTTTAAATTCTTTTAAATCAAATACGGAATTAATGGGTTATCCTTTGAATTTTCCTGTGATTTTTCGATTTCAGAATTATATTGACGTCTGGAGAGCAGGAAATTATTGGCAGGCCTATAAAAATAGTTTTATAGTTGGATTGACTACGACAATAATAATATGTATTATAGCCGGCTTAGCAGCATATGTGTTATCCTTTTTTAAATTTTCTAAAATGGATTTAATAGCTATTTATTTTCTTTCTGCTACAGCTATTCCTGCTCAAATTTATATAGTGCCATTATATGCTTATTGCCAAAAATTAGGATTGACAAATAATTTATTAGGAATAATTATTATATATTGTGCTTATTATTTACCATTTTCTATATTTTTATTAAGATCTTATTTTCTTTCAATTCCCAAAGAGATTTGTGATGCAGCTAAAATAGACGGTTGTTCAGATTCACAAATATTTTGGAAGATAGTATCACCACTTGCCAAATCCGGTTATGCAACCCTTGTGTTAATATTAGCTTATTGGACCTGGAATGAATTTTTTTTTGCCGTAATTTTTTTGCAAAATATCAAAGTTCAAACTGTTTCTATAAGATATTTACGTTTTACTGAAAGCCATTTTACTAATTTTGCTTACGTT
>CAZHOY010000385.1:0-1700 GCA_964534695.1 uncultured Actinomycetota bacterium
CACTTGAATACTCTTCAAGTTCTATTAAATATGGGTGTGCAATATTTCTTATATCGATAGAATCAATTATTTTTGTAGCAGTGTTTAAGAATTTTAATCCCAGGCTATATTTTTTATTGCTTGGATTCATTCTAACAAAATTATATTTTAATAATGTTTTTAAAAATCTATGAATTGTGCTTTTATCTATATCTAGTTTATCAGCAATATCTTTAAGCCTTAATTCACTGCTGTTTTCTAATAAATCTATTATTTTAAAAAATCTTATTAGTGTCTCTACCATATAAATAATTTCAAATAATAATATTTAGTTTCATTATTTCAAACTAAAAATAGCAAAACAAATCGTCTTTGTCAAGAATTTGATTTAATATATATTCTTCTTTTTAAGGATTTTACATTGATTACGGGAGGGAAAGTTTTTCTACGCAAAAGTAATTTAACTTAAATTTTTAAGTATTTAAATAAAAGTCTTTCTAAAAAATCAGGAAATAATTAGAATAAAGTACTAATTAGAATTTAATTACATATCAAGGAGGAAAAATGTTTTTTAAGCCAGATATTAATACTTATATTCCAGGAAAAATAATATGCGTGGGAATGAACTATAAATCACATGTTAAAGAACAGGACGGGCGCTTTCCCGAAAAACCGGTGCTTTTCGCCAAGGCAAAAAGCTGCATAATAAAAAATGGGGAATACATCGTTTATCCACCGGAAGTTAAAGAGCTTGATTACGAAGTGGAACTCGCAGTGATAATTGGTAAAAAGATGAAGGATATACCCGAAGAAAAAGTATCCGATTATATCTGCGGTTATACCATAATGAATGATATTACAGCCAGGGGCATCCAGAAAAACGAGCCGCAGTGTTACAGGGCAAAAAGCTTTGACACTTTTGGACCCATAGGACCGGTTATTGTTGAAAGAAACGGAATACCCCATCCCCAGAATTTGAATCTTAAATCTTATGTAAATGGTGAGATCAGGCAGAACGGAAATACATCGGATATGATATTTGGAGTTTATGAGCTTATATCCTATATCTGCAGGTCCATTACCCTGGAAACAGGGGACCTTATATCCACCGGGACTCCATCAGGAGTAGGAATTTTTACAAAAGAGAAGAAATTGCTCCAGCCCGGAGATACGGTAACCTGTGAGATTGAAGGAATAGGAAAACTGGAAAATAAAATTGTCTCGGCTCAATAAATCAGAAACCGGCAGAATCTTTATACAGTTAATAGAAAATTTTAAATTTATCTTTTTTAAAATAAGAAAAAATGAGTGATATTTATCAAATCTTTATAGGCTCCATGATTGTAGCTTTCTCCGGCGCACTGGTGCCCGGCCCCATGCTCACCCTGGTTATCAGCAGCGTTGCCAAAAAAGGCTTCTGGACTTCTTTTTTTATTGTGGTGGGCCACTCCCTGCTGGAGCTAGCGGTGGTAGTGGGTTTTTCACTGGGAATATTAAAATACCTGGAAAATCCCATTATTGCAAAAATAATAGGAATACTGGGAGGTGCTTTTTTATTATATATAGGGGTTGATATTATAATCTCAATATTTAGGAAGAAATATGCAATTGATTTTAAATCAATGGTAAAGAAGAGAACCATTACCGGAAAATCTACCGTGACAGTGATACTCAAAGGTATTCTGATAAGTCTTATGAATCCTTACTGGTATATCTGGTGG
>CAZHOY010000386.1:0-1699 GCA_964534695.1 uncultured Actinomycetota bacterium
ATAAAGGTTTCGGAAATATAGGTACAATTTCAATAATTTGGATAACTGGATAACTTGATCTATCGGTTATAAGAATATTTTATTTAAAGTAATGAATCACATTGGAAAATGAACTATTTTCATAATTTGGCAGGAGGATATAACGTATACCGACTTGTATTCCACCGGTGGCAAATTAAAGATTTTAAAATTTATAGCTAATTCCTGTTTTAATTCCTGTTTCAAAAAACCTTATAGAGTAATCACCACCCTTGAAAAATGGCAGAATTAAACAATCCATTATGGCTTCTGCCTGTATATCAATATTTTGGGTAATTGAAATATTTGTTCCTACTGAAAATACGGTTGAAATATTCAATCTCCTGAAATTAAAAACTTTAAGCTCTTTGAATTTAATATTATTTCTATCATATCCTTCTGTATCATCAATATAATATGTATGAATTAATATGTTATCTCTAAGAAGCATGTTTAAACTTATCCCTCCCTTACCATAAAAACTGATTTTTTTTCTTTCAAGAATATTTCGCTTTAATATTAATGGTATATCGATGTAATAATAAATGTCTTTAATATGAAATTCTTCGGGAAATAGAAAACCCGGATCGTATTGAAAATTTGCTATACTATCAGGTACTTCTATTTTATGGCTAAAACAATATCCCCGTTGATTTAAAAATATACCTGCCTCAATACTACCAAACTGAAATTTTTCCCAGGTTAATGATACACCGTAATTATATCCTAAAATTGGATAATCGTTTTTTAAGAATTTTTTGTAAAAATTATCTACTTTATGACCTGGCCTTATCCAGGCAGTTCGATACATAATGTTTGGATTAATGTATAATCCTAATGCTACATAATTAGATTCATCCTGAGAAAACATGTGTTGAACCAAGATCAATATCACTATTATCAAAAATACTTTTCTCATGTTTTCAAATATGCCGAATATTAAGTTTTATTTGCCAATTGTCCGTAATGGTCAGCGATATGCGAAACCTGGTGTTGGTGCCTGTTGATAGACGTATAGCCATTCAGTCACCATGAAATATATTTTTACTTGGCAAAAATCATAACAAGACAGATTCTGTATACAGCATTAGGCCAATTAATATTTTTTTAAAAGTTATAACCAAAGGCAATACCTCCTGATGGGTAAAATTCTTTGTATCGATCCTCATATTCAAGAAAAGGAGTAAATCCGATTCGTATTATTATTCGCCCAGCAGGCTGTTGATATCTATATCCAATTCTGCCTGTAAAAACACCACTCCAGTACCAATTGATAGGATTATTTTCCATGTCTCTGGTTGCCTCTCTAATAAAAACATGGCCAACTCCGAGTTCTAAATGATGCTTAGTAAATGAAAAAAGTTCATTTACGACAATTGGTATCCAGAAGTCTCTTACTCCTGTATGTTTGGGATAAAATGAAATACCGCCCTGTGCAGTGGTTTTGAATTGACTGCCATTTATTAAAATTCTCTCATAATTTAGAGAGTAAAATAGTCCATGCCCTCCAACCTCTATTTGAGCGCTGTTTTTGTGGTTAAATGAATCGGAATGATCCTCTTGTCCCAAAATATTAAAGAAAAAGCATCCGATTATTAGTAATAACATTAGTCGTTTCATTGTAATGAATAAATATGGCCTAACTATTTTGTAAACGTAATAGATCAATCAAACTGTATTC
>CAZHOY010000387.1:0-1698 GCA_964534695.1 uncultured Actinomycetota bacterium
GATTTTTATTCATACATGTTTTCATGGTATTTCAATTATTTAATGCCCTATTCAAATCATTAAATGCGTTAGAATTTTTTTCCATGATTTTTAAATATAACGAAAAATCATTTTTTAGACTAGCTTTTAAATAATTACAATACTTTTTCTTAATATTCATATTTTAATGAACAGTCGTATGAGTTTGGATAAATTTAAAAATAAATAAATACTTAATCGATTCTTAGTTATATCTTAAAAATCCAACACCTTATCAATTGCATTATCAATTTCCTTATTTGTAAAGCTTTGCTGATAATTCGCCGTGGTGATAATAGAAGAATGGCGGTATAGGTTTTGAAGAGTATGGATCGGTATTTTATCTCCGGCGATATAACCAAATGAATGCCGCGCAATATGATTGTACAGGTTTTTTTCAATTTTAGCCATATTTGCTATGGCCTTCAGTGATTTATTAAAGTTTTTAGTGGCGTTATTGACTTTTCTTTCCATATCCACCGGATCTTTTTGGTTGGCTTGTTTTAATTCGGGGAATACATATTCCTTTGGAGTGGGATTCTCAGGCCTATAGTATTGCAAAATACTGGATACTTTAGAATTAATTTTAATACTTCCCGGCTTGTTATTTTTACCCATTACATAAAACAGTCTACCATCTTTAAAATCACCCCATTTAAGCCTAAGTATATCGCCTATACGCATACCTGCCAGGTTAAAGGATAATAAAAATACATTTCTAGCATGCCAGAGCATTGATTTATCCTGAAGCTTCAATTGTTCAATTCTCTTTATTTCTTCTTCATCCAGTCCTATTTTTTGACTTTCCGGAATGCGAATGGTTAATTTACCACGGCCAAAGGGATAGAAATTCTGCTCTACAATGTTATCGTTAATGGCTTTGTTGTATAATGTCCGAAGCAGGATAAGGTGATTAACAATAGTTCTCGGTTTTAATCCCCTCTTTCCCTTTAGATGATTTGTAAACTGTTTCAGCAATTCTGTATTAATATCCTCAAAAAATAGATCTTCCTGCTTCCTGAATTTTTTAAAATTCTCAATTCTTGATTTATCCGATTTATAAACTTTGATTTTTCCGGCTGCAAATAACCCATCCAGGTATTCCTGTGCATAAGCAAAAAACGTTATGCCTGATCTTTGATGTTTGATTTGTTTTTTAAGTTCACCGGAGGTTGTGGCTTTCTTACGGATCTCCTGGTTGAGGAATACTTTTTGGGCCTGAAGTAATTTATCCTGGATAAAGGTATTGATGTCTAAGGCATTCGGATGACTTTTTCTAACCCTCTGATTGGCTTCATCCCATTGCTCTTTTAACAGATAAATATTGAGATAAAAGTACTTCGATCGCCTGTCGGACGTGATCCTCAGCGCCAGAGAATACGTGGAGTCCGCTCTGCGGCTGGATTTCATTAAAATTACCTTGAATGAAGGCATATACAGAGGTTTATTTACTAAAACATTTTAAAATAATTGCTTAACAAAGATATTGATTATTAATACAATAACTAGTAAAACATAGGTAAAACATTTTGCGGTTTTACTTGGTTTTTAACGGTCTGTAATGAACTTTTAAAAAATATAATACATTAGAAATCAGATAAATAATGATTTATTGAATCATTATGGAACTAGTAATTTTGGGCTCATAACCCAAAGGTCACAGGTTCAAGTCCTGTCCCC
>CAZHOY010000388.1:0-1686 GCA_964534695.1 uncultured Actinomycetota bacterium
TGACATTTTCCCTGAATAACTTAGAGGTGACAATATCGCAGAATAACAACACATAAAACAATTCGTCTGTTGACATAATAATATAATTTTTTTATAATAGTAAAAGCTTAGGTAAGCACTTGCGTAAGCACTTGCTAGATTTATTTTAAATAAATACTGCAAAGATTAAAGCCCAAAGATAGAAAAATTGATAAATTAAGCCATCAAAGGTACTCGGT
This sequence comes from uncultured Actinomycetota bacterium, assembly GCA_964534695.1. Taxonomy (GTDB): domain Bacteria; phylum Actinomycetota; class Humimicrobiia; order Humimicrobiales; family Humimicrobiaceae; genus CAZBSE01. The sequence goes on from CAZHOY010000388.1 coordinate 219, forward strand.
TCCAGGAAAATTTTCTGTAAAGGGCTTGAAAACAGCAGGGAAGTTATAAAGATATAAAAGGTAAAAAATGTTTTAAAGGGAGGTGACTTTTACTGAATAGAAAGATTTGATCAGCATGACCGGTATAATCCTGTAATAGGGCTGCAGGATAAAAAAATCTCAAAGAAAAGTTTATCAGGGATAAGGTAGAAGGTAAAGAATTGCAGGAGGTGATTTATAGAGACGATTATATGTATTTTTTAAAATTGGGAGTTTTGAAAGGAAAGGATTTGAAGATGAGAAAATTATTATTACGGGTAGTAATTCTGGTAATAAGCATAGTAGCGCTTGCGGCCTTTTCGCTATATGGCTGTAAAGAAGAGGAAGTAGCGGTTGAGGAAGAGACGGCTCCTGTCGAAGAGGAAGCAGTAATCGAAGAGGAAGTTGCAGAGGAGCCAGTTGAGATTGTATTATGGGCACAGGCAAAAGAGGACCCTTTTCATGAGCAACAAAGAGTAATATTCTTGGAAAGTAATCCTTATATTACATTTGATACAATTATGAGGGAAGGTGATCCAGGGAATGATTATTTGCAAGCAGTTGCGGCTGGAAATGCACCAGATCTTGTTCTGGTTTCTTTTGCATTGATGGATAGATATACACAAGCAGGTGTTATTGCTCCATTGAATGATTACTGGGAAAAATATGAAGATAAAGATAAATTTATTGAAAATTTTGTGGACATTTGTTCTTCTAATGAAGAAATATATGGAGTACCTAATAGGGCTTTCCCAATGTTATTTGGTTATAATAAAAAATTGTTTGCCGAAGCAGGATTGGAACAATCTCCAAAAACGTGGGATGAGATGTTAGAATATGCAAAAATACTTACAAAACCTGAAGTGCAACAGTATGGTTATAATATGTTAGCACTTGAATGGTGTGAATGGTTTTTCCAATACTATGTATGGCAGGCCGGTGGTGATTTAACCGAGAAGAATCCAGATGGAACTTTAACACTTACATTTACGGATCCAGCGGTAATAGAAGCTGCAAATTATTATCAGGAATTAAGAAAAGAAAAAGTAACTCAGTCTGATATCACTTTGAATTTCGATGGGCTTGTAACGAATTTTGCTGCTGGTAAAGCTGGTATGATGCCATTTGCTTCTGACTGGGTAAGCTGGGCAGTATCCCTTGGTATGAATCCAGATGACATTGGACTAGCAGAGTTTCCAGCTGGCCCTGCAGGCAAAACAACAGCTGCCATCAGCGGAGATGTTTGGGTTATAAATCCGAACATTTCTGAAGAGAAAAAAGATGCATGTTGGGAATATATTAAATATAGGGCAAGTGCAGATTATATGACTGGATTCTATGAAGATCTTGAATCCAAAGGTGCTGTAAATCCAGATGTTTTGGTTCGTTCTGATATAAAACTGACAGAAATTGTTACTATGGATCCATCATATGAAGCTGCTCTTGTTGC
>CAZHOY010000389.1:0-1684 GCA_964534695.1 uncultured Actinomycetota bacterium
GCCATTTCATTTTTTTCCTCCTTTATTTAACAAAAATTTAATTTTATTATTGTACATTACTTTATTATACCCATAATTTAAAAATTTAGACAAATATTTATTATTTTATATAAAGTATTAAAATTAATAATTGCAGTTAAGTATATAATAAATTATTATAAAATGCAATATAATTATATAAAATATTTAAAAACAAAAATATATTTTTTTTATTTTACATTTATAAAACTATAACTATTATTTTTTTAACTTTCTTATTATATTTAAATGGGTATTTTATATGAAGGGTAAAAGTTAATTTTTAAGGAAACATACTTTTCCTAGTTTTCAGCAAAATATCCTTTTAGGGTTCTTATGCTTTCCTTTAATTTTCTGGAAACAGATCTCTGGGAAATACCGACTTTTTCACCTATTTCCTTCTGGTTCAAACCTAAAAAATAATTTAATATTATTATTTTTCTATTAAGACTGCACAGCTTATCTATGGCATCCCATAATAAAAGCTTATCTTCCATTACCAGGTCAAAACTTTTGTACTCTCTCGATTTAATTAAGCTTCTGTTAAATTCATGGCAGGATCCTTTGTTACTGGTACCGCTTTCTACTTCATCAATTGGCCTGTAGTCATAAAACGCAGCTTCTCTTACCTTAAAAAATTCATTTATACCTTCTATGGATACATTTATTCCTTTTGATATCTCCTCAATAGTCGGATACCTGTTGCTGCCGGATTCAAAGTCTTTTACAAAATCTACAAAAAGTTTATTTAACTTCCATATCCATCTGGGAACCTTTATCAGCTTGCTATCCCTGATAAAATGCAATATCTCGCCTTTTATGCAGTAAACAGAAAAGGTAGAAAATTTAGAATTTACTTTAGGGTCGAATCTGTTTATGGCCATAAGCAGTCCTGTAAATGCAGCCTGCTGTATATCTTTTTGATCCAGCTTGCCATTTTTAAATTCTCCTGCAATTTTATAGACAAGCTTTTCAGTTCTTTCGATTATTGAGTTTAATATTTCCGAGTTATTGCTTATCCTGTATATTTCAATAAGCTCTTCTGCCGATAGATTTTTATTTTTTAATATATTAAGATTTTTATGTTTGAAATCATTCATGGTAAGATATCCGGTTGGAATATTTTTTTACATGTTCTGATATATGTTAAACATTGGAAGATACATTGATATTACAATTACACCAATAATCCCGGCTACAAATAAAAGCATCAACGGCTCCAGTATCGTAACCATTATATCTATGGTATTTGACACTTCTCTTTCGTAAAAATCGGCAATTTTAGTAACTATTTCATCAAGGGTACCGGTTCTCTCTCCAACAGCCATCATCTGAACCATCATAGGGGGGAAAACTGTCATTTTAGACATAGGATCGGCAATATTCTCACCTTCTCTTATTCCTTTCCTAATTTTTTCCAGTGCATTGTCAATAAGAATATTGCCCGCCACTCCTTTTGCAATTTCCAGGGAACTTAATATTGGAACTCCGGTTGACAGCAGTATTCCGAAATGTCTGCTGAATCTTGATAATGACATTTTTCTAAACAAGTCTCCAAATTTTGGAAGATTCAATTTCAATTTGTCCATTAAATATCTCCCTCTGGCAGACCTTGTAAACTTCTTTAAAAAATATGTTCCCCCGCCTACCACCACAGCCAGGATCA
>CAZHOY010000390.1:0-1664 GCA_964534695.1 uncultured Actinomycetota bacterium
GATTTGCTCCGATGCCTTAAAACTTAATTACAGCGAAATTGAACTTAAATATGGTATAAATAAAGTGGTTTCAAATCTTCCCTACAGTATTGCAGCGCCCCTGATACTGAAAATTCTTGTGGAATCAGAGGATATAAAAACATTATTTGTAACCATACAAAAGGATATAGCCCGGAGGCTGCTTGCTTCGGCAGGAGATAAAAATTACAGCTCTTATACCGTAAAATCCAATTTTTTAGCTGATTTTAGTTTTTGCTTTAACATTTCACGAAATTGTTTCCTGCCCAGGCCCTTTGTCGATTCGGCAGTAGTCAGGGCAGACAAGAAAGATGTCAAAGTTTTAGCCGGTAAAGAATTTAAAACACAGGATTTTTTTGACTTTGTAAACAGCTGCTTTCTGCACAGAAGAAAAAAGCTGGTTAATTCATTGTTTCAGGATAACTGCAGATATAAATTGGAAACGGTAACGGGATTACTATCAGATATGGGACGAGGCAAAGATGTAAGGGCGCAGGAACTGGACCTAAAAGATTATATCTATTTGTATAAAAAACTTAATATGTAATATAAGGCATTTATGTTATCATATAGCAAAATGAATTCGAAAAATATTCTGAAGCTGAGAGCTTCAGGGAAAATAAATCTTTATCTGAATGTTGCAAAGAATGGCAGAACTGACGGTTTTCATGAAATAAAGTCCATAATGCAGAGCATAAGCCTCTCAGATGAGCTCACCTTTAAAATTTCAAAGAGTAAGAATGACTATGATTCCGGGAATAAAAATGGGATTTATATCACCTGCAATAATGAAGATATACCCCTTGATGAGAAAAATCTGGTACACAAAGCCGCAGCATTAATTCTGGATAATTATAATCTGAGAAACAAATATTCCGTTAATATTAATATAGAAAAATATATTCCGGTATGTGCGGGACTTGCGGGAGGCAGCACCAATGCAGCAGCGACCCTGGTGGCACTGGATAAGCTGTTCGGCCTGAACATAGAAATGCCTGTTCTGATGTATCTGGCAGGTGAAGTCGGGTCCGATGTTCCTTTCTGCATCAAAGGAGGTACGATCCTTGCCGAGGGCAGGGGAGAGAAACTGTCCCAGCTGCCCGGCCTGCCTTTTTACTGGATCATACTTGCAACTAATGGAGGAAAATTCCTTTCAAAAGATGTGTATGGGAAATTTGATCTGCTGGGAGTGGAAAAGAAATCGATACATAGGGAACTGGTAAACAATATTACCGAAAAGAAATTTACCAGTTTTTTTAAAAAGCTTGAAAATGATCTGGAAGAAGTGGTAGTAGTTGAAGATAAAGACATACTGACAGTAAAAGAAAAAGCATCTGAACTGGGAGCTATTGCTACCCAGATGACCGGCAGCGGCCCCACCGTATTTGCATTTTGTGATGACTTAAAAACGGCAACCAGTGTCTATAAAGGCTTAAAGCCATTATCCACAGGGGTATTTCTATCCCACACCACATCCAACAGCTTAACCATTTACAGTTGATACTTGAACCATCTCTGCCCGTATCCAATAAAATACCTATAACCGGAGTTTGAATTTTACAAGAATCTAATATAAAATTTATTAACTTCTTTGGGGAGTAGCCAAGGGGTAAGGCAACGGGCTTTGGTCCCGTGATCGGAGGTTC
>CAZHOY010000391.1:0-1644 GCA_964534695.1 uncultured Actinomycetota bacterium
TTACTGGGGGATTTTTTTATTATACTATTTATACAGTAAAACAGTTTTTTTTCAACTCATAAAAGTAAAGAAACGGCTGCGGAAAAGTTGACATTCACTTGGCATTCTAGAATGTCAACTCTAGAAACTGGTTTGACTATCCGTAATTTACCTCAAAAGTCAGCATAGATATTTGTTGACTTTATTTAGGAATAAAATTTAGAGCAGATTCTACTCCACCCAGAGAAACCGTAGCTACTTTTTCAATATTGCCTACACTGTTATCATAGTCACATTTTTTTCTATTATTATATAATCTGCCTAATTCTACACCAATTTTTACTATATCGTAATCACTCATTCCTCTTCCCCGTTCCCTATAATATCCAGCAAGCGATACATGATCTAATCCTTTTTTTGTTGGTTTAAATACTGGTTGTATCTTGCCACTACATGCATAATCTAAGGCAATGTGATAAAGAGCATAATAAGCACGACTTACCGTTGAGCGTAAATAAGCTTCTTTAAGTATTGTTCTTACCGATTGCTGTTTTAATTTCTTTGCTAACTTTAAATAATCATACCAATCAAACATATTATTGAAATTCGAGATTTAAATTAAAATTTATTGCATCCTTATTCACAATCGGGATTAACCAAACTCTATCTATCTCATCTAATTTCCTGAGTGCCCCTTCCGGATCAAAGTTAGTTACAATATTCAAGAACAATTCTCCTCTCTTGTCTTCAATTTCTGGATCATATACTAATTCTAAATTTAATTTTGTTTGACCAAAATATTTGAAGATGACATCGAGTGCCTGTCGTAAATGTTGAATGACTTCGGAATGATTAATGAGAAACCCTCTAATCTCAAATTCATTCCTGATCTCACAATTTTTGCTTTCCAAAAAATTTAAAACATTTTCTATTTGCTCAGTTATAGAAAAACTTTTGGAGAAAGAACTTTTGGAGATTTGCTCAATAACAGCCTGCCAATAATTAGGCGGAGAGGATATCCCCTCGCCACTTAGAATGCTCCATCTATTAACTTCTGGGATAGCTAACGTCGTCATAGTTTTAATTAAATAATTCTTTTACTTTTTCTGTAATTGAAGTTTCAAAAATATTTTCAACATTTTGATGTGCGATAGACAACCATTTTTCTACTCCATTAATAGATACAGTATTTTGTTGAACAAGAAAGTAATCAATATCTAATACAAAGGGTGATTTATTATTACTCGATGGCTTATCCATTAACTGAACTTTTGCGTTATCACGGCCGTTTTTAAAAATAAAAATAGTACCAATAAAAAATGAGGTAGGGTTTTTTGGTAAATCTCCTCCCATGAATGGACGAAGATTGAAATACTGCTCAATACCAAATGATGGTAGTGGTATTTCAAAATTATTAATATAACGAAGGCCGATTCTTTGAATAGACTTCGGTTTTACATTTTTAATGTAAGAATCGAAAACTAACCTAATCAAAGAATAAAATTCGTCCCACGAAGTATACGGTCTCAATTTATGGATAGATAGTCTTTCTTTATCTAATCGAACTAGTGATTTTTCATCGTCAGAAAAAAATTGATCAAACTCCTGAACGCTTTCAATAGATTCTCTTTTTCCTTCTTTTCGCTTAGGGCTTAGAGTAAACTT
>CAZHOY010000392.1:0-1628 GCA_964534695.1 uncultured Actinomycetota bacterium
TAGCACCGATATCCAGGACTTCTATAGTCGTGGGGAAACTGCTTGGCGGTTCGACTATAGCTATGATCCAGGGTTCGATAATATTGCTTTTCAGTCCGCTTCTTAATATACCCATTACTTTTTTAATATTTTTTAAAGTGCTGAGCATTATTTTTTTAGTTGCTATGACCATCTCCGCTATGGGAATCATACTGGCCTCTGTAATAAAATCCATGCAGGCCTTCCAGGTAATAACCAATTTTTTACTTATGCCCATGTTTTTTCTTTCGGGTGCGCTATTTCCCTTAAATAATACGGTAAGGTGGATGAATATAGTTTCTAGAGCCAACCCTCTTTCTTACGGGATTGATGCCATGAGGTTTACCATATTGAACAATCCTGCCCTGCAGTTATATCCGCTGTGGCTTGATATTACGGTACTGGTATGTTTAATTGTGATATTAAGTATACTGGGTTCTTTCTTATTCAGCAGACAGGACTAATAATAGGACCTCAATAATTAAGTAAATCCATTACAATATTTTTATATTTACCGGGGACTTGCCTTTACATAATAATTCTGGCTTCATTTAAGATTTTTGATGCTTCAGACTGGCTTACGGAGATTAACCCTGCTAAACTATCCCTGTTGCAGTTCCCCAGTTCCTTAACCAGTATAATACCGGAATCAAATAATTTTTCCTTTTGCCTTTCGGTAATGGTGGAAAGAATGCTTATGGGGTAAAGCTTTTTTGATTCGATGAAATACTGCAGGTTTTCACCCCTGGGATAATGCCAGGCAAGGATTTTCAAACCTGTACAAGCAGAATATTTTACGGCATCGGATGTACATTTGGTGTTGGTAACCAGCCAGGCTTCCAGATAAGAGTGGCTTTCATTGTTTTTTTGCCGGTAAGCTTTTTCTATATCGAGAAATCTGCTGTGGATATAAAGAGCAGTCTTTATGTCGGATTTTGTTCCGGGCGAATTATGGTATTTGCATTCCATAAGAAACGTCTTATTTTCTTTTTTTGCCAACACGTCAATTTCATGCTCAACGCAGTAACCATTTAGGATCTGCCCCACCTCTGTGGTAAATCCGTGCTCTCTTAAAATCTTTGCTATGTATTTCTCAAAAATATATCCTTCCGGCCCCATGTTCATAATAGCCCTTTTTAAGGAATATTTTAGTGCAACCCTGGGTTCCAGAACTTTAAGATGGCTTAATGCCTTATGGTAGATTTCATCGGTGCTTATATTGTTTTTTATTTTCTTATTTATGATTTTAGTGGCTTCTGCCGCAATTTCAAGGGAAGCTCCTGCTTTTCTAAAAGACGAGTTTATTTTTTCTTCATTGTATGGTTCTATCTTGCCGTTGGCTTTAATTATATTTTTATCCATAAGCATTAAAGTTTAAATTTTAAAGTTACATTATAACATTTTTCCGGTAGAGATTACCCCGGTAAATTTCTGTTATATGAACTTACGTCTATTAATTAACCTGTAGTTTGAAACTTCAATTTTTGATAGAATTTATGGTAAATAATATTTTTTTAACTTTAATAGGACTGTGGTTCTAACCGATGAGCATTGTAAGAAGCTAAGAGAATTAATAAAAATGAGGCCATAGAAATTGCTAAAAATTTTAG
>CAZHOY010000393.1:0-1620 GCA_964534695.1 uncultured Actinomycetota bacterium
ATCGTCCAAGCGCAATCGAGTGCCCACTGTCATCTATCTGTTGTACAAGCTGTATAGACCATACTGATTGTATAGCCTCTAAGAACGTTCTTGGAGGGTTATATGGAACTTTCTCACAGACCTCAGCAATTTTTACCAGTTCTTCTCTTCTTCTAAGATCAGTTTCCATTTCTGACTGTCTTTTTGCTAATATTGAATATCTTCTGCTAAAGTCAGAAGCTGCATTGCAACAAATAATTACTGCTTCAAAAAACTGTCTTTTCAAGTCACTTTCAGGTTTACTGATGTCTAATAAATCCAATCCATTTTGTGCTTCTTCTATAGAACCTTTAAGTCCATTTTTAATCAATTTAGGGTAATTAATTAAAATATGTCCGACTCCGTCAAATTGTGATTCTTGCAGCAATCCTATTTTTATAGTTTTCTTTATTTCTTCTGAATACTGCGCAATTAAATAATCATAAAATGTTTTACCTTGCCACCATTTACATATCTTTTTTAATTCATCAGTATCTTCCTTGCTTATAAAATAAGGGTCTACTGGTCTATCTGATAAATAATAAGGTTTCCCTTCAAGTTCCTCCGCCAGAAGGTTTACATAATATTCTGGAAATATTGGCACAGCTCTATCTTTTTTTGCCTGATTTCCAACAATCAGTTAGCTTTCATTAATATATATTGTCATATTATTTAATATATGTTTTAGTGCTTTTGCTTTCCTTATTATTAATGGTAAATTTTCCGATTCCTTCCAAAATTCTGTTAATAGTTGAGCTCTTTCAATATCTATTTCAATTTTTGTAGAAAGTAAGTTTTTTCTAAGTTTTGCGATTCTTTTTGTAGTTGAATTTTCTGAAAATCTTTTTATATTATTACTTTCCATTTTAGAATTTCTCCTTATATTATTTTGTTTATTTAATTTTTAAAAAATATACTATACAATTTTGTATTAAAAACTACTCATGTAGCTACACGAGTAAATTATTACTAAATTATAACAACGTTAGTTTTTATTGTAAATAATTTGCCCTCTAATTTTATTTTTCTATCTAATTTATCACTTATAAAAATTTTTTTATTTTATAAAAAATAAAACTTGAAATGAGTAGCAAAACGTGTAAAATCAGAATGAAAAATTAAACTTAAATAACAAACTTAAATTATGAAAAAGTATATTTTAGGAATAGATATCGGAACAAGCTGTTGTAAATCTTGTATTATAAATGATGAAGGTAAGCTAATTGCCAATGAAAGTAATGAATATAATCCTATAATAATAAAACATGGATGGGTCGAACAGAATCCAACTACTTGGTATAAAGCAGCCATAAATACTATAAAAAAATTAAGTAATAGCATTGACATAAAAAAAATCGAGGCAGTAGGTGTAGCTGGACAAATGCGAGGTTTAACATTTATTAGCAACTCAGGAAATGTTGTAAGAAACTCTATACTTTGGAATGATTTAAGAAATGTTGAAGAGGTAAACGAAATAAACAAAAATCATTCCAATGTTATTCAAAAAGTTACAAAGAACCCGTTAAATACTATGTGTACGCTTCCAAAGGTTCTTTGGGTCATAAAAAAAGATCCCCACATCTGGGAAAGTACTTATAAAAT
>CAZHOY010000394.1:0-1617 GCA_964534695.1 uncultured Actinomycetota bacterium
GTGATGGTTCGTTTGAGGATGAGGCAAAATTAATTTCTAAAAAATTAGGTATAGATGAAAAGGTAATCTTTCATGGCCGGCATTCATTAGATAGAGTGTGTGACTTTTATACAAATTCAGATGCCCTGCTTTTAACATTAAAGGGTGATTCTCCGTTAGGTTTGACTATACCTAGTAAGTTACAAGGATACATGGCATCCGGTAAGCCGATTTTAGGATCGATCAGCGGTTTAGCAAATGACTTAATTAGAGAAGCAAATTGTGGAGAATATGTTGAAGCTGATGATTATGAAGGGTTAGCAATTCTTATGGAAGATTTTATCAATAATCCATTAAAGTACAAGATTTATGGTGAAAATGGTCGTAAGTATTTTATTAACAATTTTACTCTAGATATATTTATAGAACGGATTGAAACTAAATTATATGAATTATTGAAATAAATATAGGAGAAAAAATTATGTTCAGTAATAAGACCCTGCTAATAACTGGTGGCACAGGTTCTTTTGGAAATGCAGTGCTCAAACGTTTTCTTGATACAGATATAAAAGAGATACGCATATTTTCAAGAGATGAAAAAAAACAGGACGATATGCGTAAATTATATAAAAATGATAGAATTAAATTTTTTATTGGTGATGTTAGAAACTGTGAGAGCATTAAAGATGCTATGTATGCAGTTGATTATGTGTTTCATGCCGCTGCATTAAAACAGGTACCTTCATGTGAATTTTTCCCTTTGGAAGCTGTGAAAACAAATATATTGGGAACAGATAATGTATTAACAATTGCAATAGAATGCGGCGTTAAAAAAGTTATATGTCTTTCAACAGATAAAGCAGCCTATCCTATTAATGCAATGGGAATTTCTAAAGCTATGATGGAAAAAGTATTTATAGCAAAATCAAGAACTATTTCGCTGGATAAAACTGTTATTTGTGGAACTCGTTATGGAAATGTTATGGCTTCGCGTGGTTCTGTTATTCCACTTTTTATTGAGCAGATTAAATCAGGACAATTCTTAACAGTAACTGATCCCAATATGACGAGATTTCTTATGGGATTAAATGAGGCTGTAGAGTTAGCTATATTTGCATATAAAAATGCTAAATCCGGAGATATTATGGTACAGAAAGCGTCTGCATGCACTATAGGGGTACTGGCACAAGCAATAAAAGAGTTGTTCAATGCAAAAAATGAAATAAAGATAATTGGTACTAGACATGGGGAAAAATTATATGAAACACTTCTTACAAAAGAAGAATATCTAGTTGCTGAAGATTTGGGTAATTTTTTCAGAATTCCCGCAGATAAGCGTGATTTAAATTATAATAAGTACTTTATTGAAGGAGATAAAAGACTATCTGTGCAAGAAGAATATAATTCCCATAATACTAATATCCTTGATATTGAACAGGTAAAGAAGGCATTATTATCACTCAATTATATAAAAGAAGAAATTAAAAGCTGGAATAAAAAATGAAAATACTTATTACTGGTTTATTGAATAAATAGAAAACAAATTACATGAATTGTTGAAGGAATTAGAAAATTAATGAAAGCATTGATAACAGGGGGAGCTGGTTTTATAGGTTCAAATATTGCAAAACTGCTGAT
>CAZHOY010000395.1:0-1612 GCA_964534695.1 uncultured Actinomycetota bacterium
GGATGGGGCATATTGAACTGGCATCTCCTGTATCTCATATATGGTTTTTTAAGGGGGTTCCCAGCCGAATGGGATATATCCTGGATATAAGTCCTAAGGATCTGGAAAAAGTTCTTTATTTTGATTCTTATATTATAACCAACATTAATAGAGAAAAGATAGATTCGGAAAAAGATGAAATTAAGAATTTGCACCAGAAAGCTCTGGGTAAAGCAAAAGAACTACATCAGTTGAGGGTGGAGGAAATTAAAGCAAATAGAGAAGATATTTTAAACAGTAGTGAGGAAATCAGCAGTGAAGAAAATCAGGTAGAAACCCCTAAGACAGGCAAGGGAGTGAACAAAGAAGTAAAGGGTGATAAAAGGGATAGTATTGAGAATAATAAAGTACCCGAGCTGGATCCGGAGGTAAAAAGGGAAAGAGTTATAAAGGAAACAGAAATGCTTCTGGAAGAAGAAGAGGAAATATATCAGGAAGAAATTGATCTGATAAAAAGAGCTGATACCTTTTTCTTTAATCTGGAAGAAAAAATGCTGGTCTCTGATGAAGCCTTATTTAAAAAGATGAAAGAAATTTACGGGCAGTATTTCAAAGGAGGAATGGGAGCAGGGGCCATAAAAGAGCTGCTGAAGAATATTGATTGTGAAAAAGAAGTTGAAGAACTTAAGGAAATTGTAAGAAAATCCAAGGGTCAGAAGAAAAGCAGGAGCATCAAAAGGCTGAAAATAATATCGTCATTTATAGATTCAAATAACAGGCCCGAGTATATGATTCTGGATATACTTCCTGTAATACCCCCGGATCTGAGGCCCATGGTTCAATTAGATGGCGGAAGATTTGCCACTTCTGATTTAAATGACCTGTACAGAAGAGTTATTAACAGAAATAACAGGCTTAAAAAACTCCTGGAACTAGATGCCCCGGAGATAATCATTAACAATGAAAAAAGGATGCTCCAGGAAGCTGTTGATGCACTTTTTGATAACGGCAGGAGAGGACGTGCAGTAGTGGGAGCCGGAAATAGGCCGCTTAAATCTTTAAGTGATATGCTCAAGGGCAAGCAGGGCAGATTCAGGCAGAATCTTTTGGGTAAGAGGGTAGATTATTCAGGAAGATCGGTTATTGTGGTTAACCCCAATCTCAAACTTGAACAATGCGGGCTTCCCAAAAAGATAGCCCTGGAATTATTTAAGCCTTTTGTAATGAAAAAACTGGTTGATGAAGGGTTTGCACAGAATATAAAAAGTGCCAAGACTATGGTAGAAAGAGCCAGTAATGAAGTATGGGATATATTGGAAGAAGTAATTAAAAATCACCCTGTACTGCTGAACCGTGCACCTACACTTCACCGGCTTGGCATACAGGCATTTATGCCTATACTGATAGAGGGTAAGGCAATACAAATTCATCCAATGGTCTGCCCCCCGTTTAATGCCGATTTTGATGGCGACCAGATGGCTATTCATGTGCCCCTGTCCAATGAAGCAAGAGCAGAATCAATAATTTTAATGTTGTCCGTAAATAATATACTATCACCTGCCAGCGGCGAACCTGTTGTGGTTCCCTCTCAGGATATGGTCCTGGGAATATATTATTTAACTTCAGAGAGAGA
>CAZHOY010000396.1:0-1608 GCA_964534695.1 uncultured Actinomycetota bacterium
CATTGTTGTCAAATTCTGAACCGGGGTCAATTCCGCAAACATTTTCACCAATAGTCAGTATGGTTCCGGTGATAGCTGCTCCGATAGCCAGACCCTCCCAGTTTTTACGGGCAATATCAGTAGAGCCCAATCCAGGGATTATGAAGGGGAGTTTCAGCTTAAGGTCTTTATTTTTTCCGATAACGGCTTCCAGGTCAACATTGGTGAAAATAGCCTTGTCGCTATCTTCTTCAATACCATGAGTACCGAATGCGGTACCCATTATATTAAAGTGAGAGTAATCTACGGGGTAATCTTTTTGTGAAGCGGCAGTAATGTTTCCATATGGCTGGGGATAAATAGTTTCGCTGCCCCTGTAAGCTGATTTACCAATTTCGCAGAGTCCTAGGCAGCCTTCGACACAGGTTGCGCACATACCGCTGAAGGGGCTTATATTATCGCCGTAAAGATTTTTGGTAAGTGTTGCTGATGATGCATTGATTTTTGAATAGCTCATTTTACTCCTTTGTAAGGTTATTTTTATAAATCCGCATAGAAATAAAAAAAACACCCTCTTTATATTGGCTACAGCACCAATAAAAGTTGTGCTTCTATGCATTAAAGGCTTCTTTGCCTTCTTTTATATCATTAATTTAGTTAAATGCTATAATATAAAAGATTATACGGGGATGTCAAATAATTTTAAACCTTTTTATCAGAGCCCTGGAGAGTTTAGGTAAAAATTTTAATATATAAATTAGTTATTTACCCTTCTAAGGTACAGAGGTCTTAATTGAAAAAAACCAAAAATAAAAAAGCTGTTTTAATTGACGGCCATAATATTGCATACAGGGCTTTTTATGCCATTCCCGATAGTGTTTCTACTTCATCGGGTGTTGCAACCAATGCGGTTTTAGGGTTTACTAATATGCTGTTAAAACTTATAGAGGATCAGCATCCGGATAACATAATATGTGCATTTGACAGTAAAATTCCAACCTTCAGGCATAAAATGTTTGAGCAGTATAAAATACACAGAAAAAAAATGCCTGATGAGCTTTCCAACCAGTTTCCATTAATAAAGGAGGTATTGGATGCCTTTAATATCATTCATCTGGAAGAAAATGGTTTTGAGGCCGATGATATAATTGCGGGCGTAACGGAAAATATAAAGGATTTTTACGACCAGATAATAATAGTAACAGGCGACAAGGATATGCTGCAGCTGGTCTCGGATAATGTAAAAGTTATGGCCATAAAGAAGGGTATTACGGATACGGTAATTTTCAATCCGGAAATGGTGGAGGAAAAATTCGGAGTCAGGCCGGAAAAAGTAAAAGACCTTCTGGCTCTGATGGGGGATAGTTCGGATAATATACCGGGGGTTCCGGGTGTGGGACCAAAAACTGCAAAATTGCTGGTAAAAAAATACGGCAGCCTGGAGGGAATTTATGAACAAATCGAAAAAGTAGATAACCAGCGTCTGAGGAAGCTTTTAATTGATAATAAGAATGCAGCCCAGCTTAGCAAGGAATTAGCCACGTTGAAGCTTTCCCGGAATATGGATATCGATGAAATTATAAATAATAGTTTTAAGAATATCAGCTTCAAAAAGATAAAGCAGCTTTT
>CAZHOY010000397.1:0-1608 GCA_964534695.1 uncultured Actinomycetota bacterium
CCTTAGTCTATTTATATCGACAATAATATATTCCCTGATATCCCCCTCCCTATTTTGCCAACCGTATAAATAAATATCCCCATATCCTTCTTTTATTTTATTGATTTCGGTTTTATTACCGTATTTTGTTATAGCTCTAATCGTAAAATCCCTGAATCCACAACCAGGAGTTCTTATCCTTACCGCAATGGTTCTATTTAATATCTTCACAACAAAATCAGTCGCATATTTCGTGTCTTCCACCTTTGTTGAAAAACTTATATCCAAAAATATATCTGAATGATTTAATAATATATGCCTTATTTCTCTTACTGTATGTTCTTTATACTCAATCAGCCTCATTGCCCCACCCTATAAATCCTTTTATTTTCCTTCTACTAAACATATCTAATCGTCTACCTTCAGTTACCCTTTGCAACATCTCGTAGAAATACTCAGGTTTCTCACTATGCCCTGTCCTATCAGCATTAAAACAAGTAAAAAAGTCCTTCAAATCTATAAACTTTGGTGAACCTTTTCGTGCATACAATATGAATTCGCAGTTATACTGTGGTAGGTCAAAAGGCTGGAAGCCACCATTCTTATGCCATACAAAAGTTAATATATACTTAAAATCCCAGTATTCTATTATCTTAAACGCCTCTGGTAAATACTTTTGCGTTGTCCATAAAAATATATGACAATCCTTGCCAGCAGGTATCTCTAGCTCTTTTATCTCCTCTATCTCCATAGTAGGATAATCAAACCCTACTTGATTAGGTGCAACTTCCCTTTTTATTTTCTCCATTTTCCAAGGAGGGTCAATCACTATAACATTAAATTGCCCTTCGGGAAGTGGTATGACTTCTATAGGTTCTTCTTTTGGTTCGGGAAGATATTTAGTTATTATCTTATTCCAAGTTATATTTTTGCCTTCTGGGAGTTCATCTAGTTCGGGGTATTTATCATAAAATGCTAAAGCATACCAGAGAGTTCTTTCAGCAATTCCTACATCACCTGCAAGGGTCTGCAGGCGTTTTTCCAATTGCCTACCTGTAAAATCCTCTCTTATAAGTTTCCCCACTGTCCAATATCCCTCTACTAAAAACCATCTACTATTATGGATTGCTTCTGTAATGGTATTTTTTATCTCATCTACTAAGGCAAAATATCTTTCATCCTTTTCAATCAAATTATTCATTCTTTCTCCTTTTATTGTTAATTAATTTAATACTATATTTTACTTTTAATTTATTTTCTAAAAAATAAGCCCAATTACACAAAGAACATAAAATTTCTAAATCTTTAGTATCTCTTCTTCCTAAAGCGATTTTTCTATAAAAAGACCTAATGCTCTGATGATCGCTTTTTCCATTACCATCTTTATGGTTTATCTGTAAATAATCTATTTTATCAAGCCCACAACGAGCACAAATAATTTTTCCATTAGATATTTTTGAAAATGCTAAAAATTTATATTTTTTTGTCCATTTTCTACTTTCAATTGTATTGTAATTTTCCTGATTAACCTCAACTAATTCTGCTTTAGCCAATTTCTTTTCTCCTTTATTTCTACTATCCCCCATCCTTCACCTCCATTGTATCTTTTTTGGTGAGATTGTCAAGTTT
>CAZHOY010000398.1:0-1599 GCA_964534695.1 uncultured Actinomycetota bacterium
ATGTAACTACTATGTAGTATATAAATACTAAATATTTTGTCAAGCTCTATCTAAATTTATTGGCTGGTGGGTGTTTAGATTTGGGATATGGAGCTTTGGAAATCCTTGATAGAAGCAGGTTTGAGCTTGACAAGATTTTTTAGATATGATAGAGTATTATAATCAGAATGTTTATATAACTTAAAATAATAAAGTAAAAGGAGGGGAAAATGCACATTAAAAACGCACTTGAAATAGTGTGTATTATATTATATTGGGGGTTATAGCAATGGTTTATATGTATCTATCTTCGCCATCAATTTTGTGGTTCTGTTGTATTATTCTTGGGATTATAACTTTATCACTTACAGTATGGCTCAAAGGTAGAAAAAAATGAAAGCATATAATTAAGGGATAGAGTTAGTATCTATCCCTTTTTTTATTTTTAAAAATAGATCAAAAAGATTTCTCTAAATAAATAATTAAGGGAGTAGGTTAATGCTTGTTAGTTTGATTGCAGTGATTGCATGGATTTTGGAATGTCTGGGCCAGATATTAAAATCTAATTCAACATTAGAGCTGAAGAAGATAAAAAGTTTTGAGCAGGGAATACAAAAGTTCATAAAGCAAAAATTTAGAAGAGTACCCCTTATAATAAAAAATGAAGAGACACAGAGGGAAGTAAATTTAGGAGAATTAATTCTTTTCCCTACCCGGGACGATATGGAAGAAGGACACAAAAGGTATATATCTTTTAATCCCTTTAGGAATAAATTAAATGCTGCAATTTGTTATTTTGGTTCAATTTTATTCTGGATGGCAGGCTTTTTTCTTTTAGCAAAAAATTTAGGAATAATTCCTTTTCTTCAAAGTTTATTTTTTGGATACTCTTTGTTAAAAATAATTATATGCCCTTTTCTTATTTTAAGTTTTGTATTAATTCTTATGGTTTTCGGTTATGGATCGTTCATAGCCTGGATGCAAATATTAGAAAGAGTTTTTCCTCCTACGCCTGAGGAAATATCTAAAGAAATAGAAAGAGTTAAATCTAATCAACATTGGGAAGAAGTTTATGGTAATATATCGCCTAAAAAAATGGTAAGGCTATTTAAAAAATGGTATCCTCCCCCAGCCTCAAAACTAGAACCCCCAAATTTAAGAACTCTATTAAAAGGAATTTTAGCATTAATACTTTTTTGGAGTGAAGGATTTTATCTTGGTGCTGGATTGGGAATTATTTATATAATTGGTTATATAGTGCGGGTTTTGATATTTGCTGCTGTTTTGTATCCTATAAAGTTTATAAATTTTATAAGAATGAAATTTAAAACTAAAAGTATAGTGCAGACTATCGGATTGGCTCTTTGCTGGGGTAGTTTCATTTTATTGGGAATAATAGTTTTTTTCAATTTTTTACGCCATCCTTAAAGTTTATTCTAAAACTTCTGCAAATTTTATCGAATTTTATTAGAATCCTCTTTATCAAGAGACTCCCCTACCACTTATTTAAAAACTCTCTAATGGCGTCTTCTGGAGAAAGGTTTAAATAGATTTCAGTAGTTGTCAGTCTGTCGTGGCCTAAAAGGGTTTGGAGTGCCCTGGTGGAGATCCCTTTTTTAA
>CAZHOY010000399.1:0-1599 GCA_964534695.1 uncultured Actinomycetota bacterium
AAGGGCTGATAAGCTATGTGCAGGTAAACGGTAAGATCTGGTATACACGAGAAGCAAGGGAGAAGTTTTTAAGTGATCATCATGTTGGAAGTCTAAAAGAAAATGGAGGGCTGCAGCATGAAGGTTAAGAAATTTTGGTATCTAATTAAACGTGGAGGAATAGAAATCAATGAAAATCACTTATCTAAATTCCTGGCGCAAATTGGTATGGCAAGTTATAGCTTAACTTCTAATATGTCTACAGAATTACAATTTGTTTATAAAACCAGAAATGTAATTGAACCAATAATTCCCTTAAGAATTCATGAGACAGCAATTAATTTTATTGAATCAGGAAATATTGATACAGAAATATTATCATCAGGGGAAATAGATACAGTGGTAGATAAACTTTTAAAAACAAAAAGTATCGAAAAAAAAGGAGTCCTAACAACTCTTCCTAGGCTTGACAAACCTTTGATCCAGGATACAAGGAATACGTCATATTTCTTTTACAATAATACCGTTGTAAAGGTTACTGGAGATGGGATTGAACTATTACCATTTGAAGCTTTAGAAGGCTATATCTGGAAAAGCCAAATTATTCAAAGAGATGTTGTACTCATGGATTATGAGGAGGTTGTTAAACACTCGGATTACTACAAATTCTTCAGAAAGATAACTTCCATTAAAACTGGTGACAAGTGGGAATCTAATGATCATAGATTTAATAACTTGATGACCTTAAATGGATATTTGCTTCATAGTTATAAAGACAGGACTAATCCAAGAGCTGTTATATTTATGGATGACTCTGATAAAGGGGAACCAAGTGGCAGAACCGGTAAAGGCCTCATTGTTGATGGTATAAGCAGAATAAGGAGGACAGTTAAGGAAGACGGTAAGGCTTTTCAGGATGAAAACCGTTTTAAGTACTCTCTGGTAACACCTGATACCAAAATACTCTTTTTTGATGATGTAAAGGCAAACTTCAATTTTGAGTACTTATTTTCTGTAATAAGTGAAGGTATAATGGTAGAGCCTAAATATATCAACAAGTTCTTTATCCCGTTTGATATCAGTCCAAAAATCGTCATTTCAACAAACTATGCAGTAACAGGACAGGGAGCCTCTAATAATGCCAGGAGGTATGAATTTGCTCTATCAGACTATTATTCTGACAAGCGTGTTCCTGTAAAGGAATTTGGACATCTGTTCTTTGAAGGGTGGGATGCTTATCAATGGAGCTTGTTTGATTCTATGATGATGCATTCAGTAAGAAATTATTTGAGTAGGGGTGTTATAGAATCAGAGAAGGAAAGCATAAATCATAAGAAACTTGCACATGAAACAAGTATGAAATTTTATAGATGGCCGGACAATTACGGCTTAAAACTTGGAATTAAGTACGAGAAGGAGGTATTATACCATGATTACACAAGATTTTGTGACAATGTACCGGATTGCGACCAGCCAACCTTCACAAAGTACTTAAAGAAGTGGGCTGTAGCTAACAGCTACTTTGTTGACGAACCACATTCTGGAGATACCAGGTATATCAGGTTTCTGCCAGAGTGATTCCATCGCAACCAACAGGAACCCATCTAATTATCTGATAAT
>CAZHOY010000400.1:0-1594 GCA_964534695.1 uncultured Actinomycetota bacterium
TGGTTTTTTATACCGGTCATTGATTATGAAAAGTAGAAAAGATTTTTTATTCGAGTCTTTCATTGTTACTTTAGAGAAAGGAGCAAAGAGAAAACCTGTTTCAACTAATGGTGACGAGTTTTATTTTATCATAAAAGGTTCAATTGAACTCGCTCTGGGAAAGAAAAATATAATTTTAAATGAAGGAGATTCTATTTATTTTAACGGAAAAATATCCCATTTTCCAAAAAATATCAGTGATGAGGAAACTGAACTTCTTGCAATTTATTTAGTTGAATAAATATAGCAATCATTACCTAAATGTATTTATTATCTTAGAGAAAATACCAGTATTTTTATTTAAAGGAGGAAAAATGTGGTTTAAAGGCTGTTTTCATCTCCATACTTCAAATAGTGATGGGAATCTAAAACCTCTGGAAGTATACAACAGATATAAAGGAAAGGGGTATAATTTTATTGCCATAACAGACCATGATATTTTTACAAGATTAGATTTAGATAAAGAGCCAGAAGATAACTTTCTTGTTATTGAAAATTCAATAGAATTTGGTTACAAAGATACACTATTACATATTTTAGGAATTGGCTTAGCAAATAATGAATTTGATAAACAGCAAAGCTCTCAAAAAATTATTGATTATATAATTAACAGCGGAGGCATAGCTATAATAGCTCATCCAAATTGGATGTGGGGAACTAAATTTAATGAATTGTCCAGCTTGAAAAACTATCATGGCATAGAGATATTTAATTCCCTTATAAAGATACACGAAGGCTCTTCTTTTGCACTGGAAAAATGGGATTATCTTTTAAGTTCGGGACATAAGGTATGGGGTTTTGCGGTTGAAGATTTACACTATCCTAAAGATTTTTTAATTTTTAAAGGATGGATTATGGTTAATGCTAAAGAACTTACAAAAGAATGCATATTTGATTCTATAAAAAAAGGGATTTTTTATTCTTCGACCGGGATTGTTTTAAATAAATTCGGCATTGGGGAAAATAGATTTTATGTGAGCTCAAAAAATGGCGAAGAAATAATATTTATTGGCGACCATGGAAGGATTTTAAAAGTTGTTGATGATAAAAAAGGAGAAATTGAAGTAGATAAAAAGTTAAAATACATAAGATGTGAGATAAGATCGGTAGAAGGCATTGCGTATACCCAACCTATATTTATAGATTCTTTATAGGTTTGGGCTATAGGATATTATATTTATCAGTAATTCTATATTATAAGAATTAAATTAGAACCGAGCTTCTCGAATTATTCTTTTTGGAACTTTAAAAGATATTAATAAAATTTACGAGATAAAAATAATAAAAATTAAAAATAAACAATGTCCACCTACTTAATAATAATTATAATATCGATACTTGCATTTGCATTCTTAAATGGATTTAATGACAGTTGCATAATAGTTGCACCCCTAGTATCATCAAGGGTAACAAGCTATAGAACGGCACTTCTCATTGCATCAGTAGGAAACTTCATCGGTCCTTTAATTTTCGGAACCTTTGTTGCAAAAACAATTGGTCAGGGATTATTTGACTTAACTGCATTTAAGATAGAGGCTATTCTATTTGCCATGGT
>CAZHOY010000401.1:0-1574 GCA_964534695.1 uncultured Actinomycetota bacterium
AGACAAAAGCGAAAGCCAAGGAGAAGGCAGAGACTAAGAAAACTGCTAAGAAAGCAAAAGCGAAGAAAACTACAAAGAAGGCAGTCGCTGCATCAGATAAGAAAAAGAAGCCAGGTATTGATAAGTTTGGGGGTCGTACAGGGACTATCAAGGCTAAAATCAATGCAGTTCTAACTAAGAAACCGAAGACAATGCAGCAACTTCTCAAGGATGCAAAAGTTGAGAATCAGCAATCTGGTCATCTCAAGAATCTTATTGAAGAAGGGTATGTTGTAAAGATAGGCAAGGGGTATGCTCTTGTATAGATTCTAATTAGTGGCATATTTCTATTAGTATCAAAATAGAAATATGCCACTTGAGTTATTATATATGGCTAAAAAAATTAAGAGAGATACTTTATTTCCTGATTTTCCTAATGATTGGGAAAGAGAATGGCAGGGTATGCCAGAATTTATACATAAAGACAAACAACCTTATCGAACAATTATAGTACATTTTGATAATAAAAAGGATGTTAAGAGATTTGCGAAAATAGTTAAGCAAAATTTAACACCTTTAACGAAAAGTATATGGTATCCAAAAGTACAGATAGAAACGTATATGGATAAAAAATATACTGATAAAAAAACTAAATTATGAATCCTAAGTATCCTATTTATATTGTTTCTAAAGGTCGATGGAAAAGTAGATTGACAAGTATAGCTCTTGAAAATATGAATGTACTATATAATATTGTTGTTGAAAAAAGTGAGTATCAAAAATATTCTAAATTTATAGATAAGAAGAAAATTTTAGTATTGCCACAATCTTATTTGGATGAATATGATACTTGTGATAATTTAGGTAATTCAAAAAGCAAGGGGCCAGGAGCGGCAAGGAATTTTTGTTGGGAGCATTCAATAGATAATGGATATAAATATCATTGGGTTATGGATGATAATATAGATTTATTTTGTAGGTTTAATAAAAATTTGAAGGTTCCTGTAGATAGTGGGACTATTTTTTTATGTATGGAAGATTTTGTAAATCGCTATATAAATATAGCAATGGCAGGCCCACAATATTTTATGTTTGTATCAAGAAAATTACTTTATCCGCCCTATATATTAAATACTCGTATTTACTCTTGTAATTTAATAAAGAATGAAATACCTTATCGCTGGAGAGGAAGATATAATGAAGATACTGATTTAAGTATAAGGATGCTTAAAGACGGATGGTGTACAATCTTATTTAATGCTTTTTTACAAAGAAAACAAGCAACACAAACAATTGCAGGAGGTAATACTAAAGAGTTTTATTTAAAAGAAGGAACGTTGCCTAAGTCAGAAATGATTCAGAAACTGCATCCAAATATTACAGAAGTAGTTTGGAAATTTAATCGCTGGCATCATCAAATAAACTATCGATATTTCAAAAAAAATCGACTTATTAAGAAAAGCAGATTCAAAAATATTAAAGGTATAAATAATTACGGAATGGTATTAGTATCAAATAAGGAGAAAATAAAATGAGAATTAAACGAGAAGATTTTTTGAAACAATTAGAATCGGTATTACCTGGCTTATCAGCGA
>CAZHOY010000402.1:0-1568 GCA_964534695.1 uncultured Actinomycetota bacterium
CCTCATTTTTAACTATCATAACAACTGCTATCTGCATATTTATCTCCTTTTTAATATATTATTAACCTTTTCTACCTAATCCTCTACCTCGGCCTCCACCTCTACCGTATCCTAGTCCACCTCTTCTACAACCACCTCTATTTCTACCTAATCCTCTACCTCTACCACGATCTCTACGTCCCATGATGATACCTTCCTTTATGCCTGGATCCAGAATCCTGCATCTGTTATATTTTCTGCCGCATCTCTTGTTATAACCTTATAGAAATGTTCAGCGTTCGGACCATATAAATCTATTCTTATTATATTATCCGCCACATTACGGGTAAGAACTATATGAGAATTATCAGGAATAAAATTAAACGGGCCATTTGGACCACTATATCTTCGTCTTATATTAGGCATCCTCATTCTCCTTATTGTTTAAAATTTTAAATATAGTACTTAGAGTACTAGATGTAGTTGTTTCTACCCGTGATTTTGGCGTAAGATTCAATTCTGATAAATATTCTCTCATAGATTTAGCACATGATATAGCAATCCTGGCTTGACCAGCTTCTAATGCACGAACATATTTTATGTATTCGCATCCGATTATATCTATCATTAATAAATCGGCATTTTTCGGAATGGGTATCTCTTTCAATATATCTCTTTTAATAACTCCGAACATTTTCTTCTCAGCTGAACTCAAGGATTTACGAATAAAGTTTGAAGTTTGTATAATCTTCTCCATTAATCTACAATCCCACTTTTTCTTTTATTTACCAGGTGCATTATGAATCGAATATTCTGCTGGTAGCTATTTAAATTCACTACTGCTGTATTTCTATTAAACACTTCAATATAATTATCCAAAAGATTTTTAAATTTGGCATCATATTCTATCTCAATCCAGGCTTTGTTATCCTTAGCTAAATCCTCTATGTAGACCTTACCAAGTTTAAAATGTTCCTGTGATATTAAAAACGAGGATAAATATACGTTTTGTGATTTATAAATAAGACAATCTTGATTATCTTTGTTCTTATTTACCTTTTTTTCTATCTCTTTTGGATCAACGATTACTGATTTATTTTTAGCCATTTTACCACCTTTTTTTTATTATATTTTATCTTTTGCATAGATTATCTATTATATTATATGCACTTTTTCTAAATTTATCAATGTTTTCTACAGATTCAACGAATTTTTGATCCTCTTTAAATATAAGAACATCTTCTATTTCTTGTAGTTTTGCTTTATTTCTAATTTCTCTATGCAAATGACTATGGCATCTATTACCGCATAAAGACATTAAATTATCAATATCGTGGTTTGTTTTAGTTAAATCTTTATGATGAGTCATAGTAGCTGCATTTTTATTACAATATTCACAAATTGGAGTCATAGCTAACTTTTTTAATCTGTTTTTCTTTAATAGTGCATGATTTTGATATTCTTCGTGTCCACCATGACTTTTACGTCCTTTTCTGAGAATCGTATTAGTGTTTCCGTGTTTGTGGAAACGATGATAGTGTTTAGAACAATATCCGCCTGCAAATACTTTTTTTTCGCAATCTGGGTGG
>CAZHOY010000403.1:0-732 GCA_964534695.1 uncultured Actinomycetota bacterium
GTTAGATTTAGTAAGGATGCAGTAAAAAGCGGATTTAAGATAAGACATATTGGCATAGTTCTTCATGCAAAAATGCATTCGCAATTTGGAAATATAATGGATAAAATACAAATAAAAATTTATACAAATCCTGAAGATGTAGTAGAGCTTAAAAAGAAAGCCAAGGAGATTTTTAAAGTGAGAGACGAAAGGCTGGGCAGCTTGACTGATGAGTCGGTAGATACTTTTTATTCCTGTACATTGTGCCAGTCTTTTGCTCCTAATCATGTTTGTGCAGTTTCTCCTGAAAGGCCAGGCTTGTGCGGAGCTTATAACTGGTTAGATTGTAAAGCAAGTTATGAAATTGCTCCAACAGGACCAAATCAACCTATTAAAAAAGGTGAAACGATAGATGAAAAGTTAGGTGTATGGCAAGGAGTGAACAATTTTGTTTATAAATCCTCACATCAAACTCTGGAATCATTTTCGGCTTATTCCATGATGATAAATCCCATGACGTCATGTGGATGCTTTGAAGTAATTATGACAATACTGCCTTCAACTAATGGAATAATGGCTGCAAATAGAGAATTTACCGGGATGACTCCGTGCGGTATGAAATTTTCAACTACTGCAGGCATAGTAGGCGGAGGAATTCAGACTCCTGGATTTATAGGTATCAGTAAATTTTTTATAGGTTCAAAAAAGTTCATACGAGCAGATGGAGGATTAAAAAGGCTGGTGTGGATGCCA
>CAZHOY010000403.1:742-1560 GCA_964534695.1 uncultured Actinomycetota bacterium
AGTTCTCCAGTGGATACAAAAATTAAAACACCCTGCTTTAGAAATGGAGCCAATGTTATAGGATAATATATTCTTCTGTAATTAGATTATAAATGTAGTTTTGGGATGTAATAAGTTTAATGTTATAAGAGTATAAAATTATATATAAAAAAGTTAGATTAAAAGTTTAAATTGTGTAAATTAGGTAAGGAGAAAAAATTATGGCATTGAGTGGTCTGGAAATATTTAAAAAACTTCCAAAAACAAATTGCAAGGAGTGTGGTTTTCCCACATGTTTGGCTTTTGCAATGCAGCTTGCAGCAGGAAAGGTGGAACTGGAAAAATGTCCACATGTTTCAGAAGAAGTAAAGAAAGAATTGTCTGAAGCTGCTCAGCCTCCAATATTAAAGGTAGAAGTTGGAGCAGGAGAAGAATCCTTTAAGGTTGGTGAGGAAAATGTAATGTTCAGGCATGATAGAACATTTGTTAATCAAAATGCTTTTGCAGTAGCTGTTGATGATGACATGGAACTGGCTCAAATTGAGGAAGTAGTTAAAAAGATTAATGATATTGCTTATGAAAGAGTTGGACATATTTTAAAACTGGATGCTATTTGCATCAGAAATAAATCTAAAGATAAAAATAAATTTATAGAAATAGTAAAAAAGATTGATTCACTTACAAAAAAACCTTTAATATTTGTTTCTGAAGATCCTGAAGTACTAAAGAGTGCAGCAAGCCAGTTTAAAGACAAAAAACCTATTCTTCATGCTGCTGATACAGGCAATGTAGATAAGTTTGTTAGTATAAGCAAGGAAACAGGATGTCCTATTGTGGTC
>CAZHOY010000404.1:0-1554 GCA_964534695.1 uncultured Actinomycetota bacterium
TAGCGCGCTGGAAGAACTGGATAAAATACTGGAGGGAGATTATATAAATGATTTAACGCAGAGCTTACACAGTAATGCATTGTTTAAAAAAGGTATGTGCTACTATAATCTCGGTGACTACAGTCAATCCAAGGATTACCTTATCCAATCATATGAAAAATATCCATCAGGCTTAATAGCTGATGACAGTCTCTTTTTTACAGGCAGGGCTCTTACCAATCTTGACCGCACAGATGATGCTATTTCATATTACCAAGAACTTCTAAACCTTTTCCCCGGCAGCAATTACTGCCATAAGGCCCTCTACGAAATAGGCGAAATATATTTTTTAAAAAAAGATTCAGCAAATGCTGCCAGTTATTTTCAAAAAGTATTCAGGGATTACCCGGATGGAGACAATCTTTCTGATGCATTATGGAAACTTGGCTGGATACAATACAGGTCTGATGACTATAACTCTGCAATTGCTACTTTTTCTGATTATGCTTCTTCATTTGAGGGTACATCATTAGAAGAAAAGGGATTGTTCTGGCAGGCAAAATGCTATCAGAAACTGGGAGAAAATGGAAAGGCGGCGACTTTGTATTTGAAAATCATAGACTTAAATCCATATTCCTATTACTCATTTGCATCCAGCGAGATATTGGCCGAAATGGATATAAAAGCCCAGATAAAAGAAATAGATACCCGGCTGGATCCTGGAAATCCGCAGATTACAGATATAATTCCGGGTATATATGCTTCTATAGAAGAAGATAGTTATTTTCAGGATGGACAGATAAATCATATAAACAAAGCTATTGAGCTGTACAAACTGGAATTTTATAACAGCGCTTCTCTGGAAATAGAAGCAGCAGAAAGCGAGATCGAAGAAGACCCCGCCAGGATCCTTGAGATTGCAACTTTGTTTTCAAAATCCAATGATTATGCAGGTTCAATAAAAATCATCGACAAAAATTTTAGTAAATTGAAGTCCGGGCTTGATAAGCCCTATATAGACTATTTATACTATCTTTATTATCCCTACGGCTACAAAGATGTCGTGCAGAAATACAGCAGTCAATATGCCCTTGACCCACTCTTAACTCTGGCAGTAATAAGAGTGGAGAGCAGTTTTATGCCCATTGTTGCTTCTTATATGGGGGCACAGGGACTGATGCAGATAATGCCGGCAACAGGGAAGGGAATAGCTAATCGGATAGGTATATCAAATTATGACAGCAGTATGCTCTCAGATCCTGAGATAAATATAAAAATGGGCACTTCTCATTTAAGGTATCTGCTGGATATTTTTCAAAACCAAATTTACAGTCTTGGCGCCTATAACGGAGGCCAGGGAAAAATGAATGAGTGGATCTCTAAACAGGGAAGTATGGATATTTATGAATTTATAGAAAATATCTCTTATGAAACACCAAGTGAATATGATGGCTATAGACAAACAAGAGAATACATAAAGAAAGTAACGAGAGATTATTATCTTTACCAGATACTGTATGAGTATGATTAGGTATCCTGCCAGACTGAAAGATATCTCTCACCTGTATCCGGTAA
>CAZHOY010000405.1:0-1548 GCA_964534695.1 uncultured Actinomycetota bacterium
GTATTAATAATATATTTACCCGAGCAAAATACTATTTTTAAATTATATAACTTTCCAGTAGGATAGACAATTACTCATATTGTGCTAAATGAAGAAATTTTTTCAAATATAAGGATTAAATTATATTGGAGTTAGCCTGTAAGCCGGGTCATAGTTAAAAAATACTATTCATCAGCTATTACTATTATATTATCTTTATCGGAAAGATTAATGATTTCAGATTTTCTAGGATTTATATAAATACCGTAATTTTTATTGGGATTATTTTCTTCACTTTTAATCTTATAACCAATAGCTACCTCATTTCTCCTACTTGCTGATTCCAGTATAGTATAGAAATTTACATTTTCCTTAACCTTAATATAATCTGATATACTTTTTATATATATTTCAGATCCATTTTCATCTAGAAAATCTTTAAATACCAAACTTAATAATTTATTTTCTGCAACTTGTGTCAGCATTAAACTTATTAATTTATCACTTACAATAAAATCATTTACCTTAGCAATTTTTGCAAGATTTTGATTTCTAATATCAACCATTTCACTTGTTAGAGAAAAATCTAGGTTTTTTTTCTTAGCAATATCTCGTAAGTGTATTAGAGATATTAAGGTTATAGCATCTGCTTCCTGCTCATCTCTATCTTTATAAGAAAGTATAATTATGTGATTGTATCTTTTTAAAGCTAACTTATCTAGTAATTCCCTTCTATTTATATTACCCTCAATATATTCTATTTTTTGACTCTTGACTTTACCATAGCAACATTTCTTTAATTCTTCTTCTGTGTTTTTATAATCTGATACAACTGTTATTAACGAACCAGGAGTCGTATAATTATCAATTTCATTAATAATTGCTGAACCTTTATCATTCCATCCTAATATTAGTGTCTTTTCTATTTTCTTTTTTTCTAATTTCGATTCAACAATCGAGTTATATTTAATATTATAATCAAATAAATTTGATGGGATTATAGTATCATCATCTTCACTTATAGCTATAATCTCATCATCTTTACTAATTATGTAATTCATCGGGGGATTTATTTTGACATTTCCATTTTCACTTATTCCAATTAATGTTGAATCCTCAAACATAAATAGTGCTTCTTTAAATGTCTTACTAGTAATTTCATTATTTTTTGAAAAATAAATTTCATCTCCAGAAAAGTTTAATAGTTCATCATATACTATAGATAGTCCAGGTTGGCGACAGGTTTGTGCAGTTATCCGTGATATAAAATCTTTACTAAAAATAAATTCTACTTGCCCTGCACCCGCTATTTTTCCAGCTTCCAAACTCTCAATCTCATTTAAGACTGTCACAATATTATATGGCTCTCTTCTTTTATCTGGACTATTTATAATTGCAAGTATAATTTTTATAACCTTGGTATCAGTGTCTTCAATTATAATAATTGATTTTGAACTTTTAAGGTTTACCATCTTTAAATCGTTGATATCTGTTGGACTTCCTTGTCTGCATATAATCCTGGTGCTTCCGGTATGGGATATTCTACTTCTTATAGAATCTTCCATTTCT
>CAZHOY010000406.1:0-1548 GCA_964534695.1 uncultured Actinomycetota bacterium
TATAATGAATAACAGAAGAAAAATTATAATTTGGTATTTTAATCTCATTTTAACTGTATAAAAGGTGTTAATTTAATTTTATGCAGTGTTATTATACGATTATAATTTAGATTTTTAAATGGTATAAAAATTTATCATTTTTAGTAGTTATTTATTTTGTATTGGCTGCCCCGGGTTGCGAAATTTCGAACCAGATTTTGAAGGAATTAATAAGTTTGAATAGTCTAACTAAAATAAATCTAAAATCAGGCTCTTGAAATTTACTTAATATTTATTTTTTTAACTCTATTCTTTGTATTTAAATATATAATTCCACAAACAATAGAAATTGCCAATACTCCGAAACCAATCCAGGAAATAATATCGGCATAATCGCTAACTAAAATGCTTATAATTGCCATTGCGAGAAATATGCCAGCCAATATGAATAAAAAGTTACCCATGTATCTGGTTAGCTTCTCTATATCATATGTCTGTTTAGCATCTCTTGAAGCTGTATTATAACCTGAAATCAGCCAGGTTATTTTTTTGTATTTAATAAGCCAAGCGACAATTAAAAGTAATGCCGCTGGTAAAAAATATATCATAATATCAAGCTATCTCAATAAAGTAATAATCATAAATCTCTGCTCATATATATAGAGTTTGAAACTATAATATATTTAACTATAATATCAAAACTGACTCCAGTCAATTTTAGGTGTTTTGTAACTTCTATTAAATATTTAAAAAGGATGGCTGGTCACTGTGGACAATGTTAGAACCAGGATTGTAAGCTCAGAAAAGATTATTTTTATACCAAAACTGAGTTTTTAAGGTTATTTTTTTATCCTGCCAAACTACTTATTATGTAAATGTAGATATTCTTATTATAAATATTTCAACAATTTTATTTATCGCAATGTTTTCGAGGAGATATCTTTTTTGCAAGTGCAAGAAAAGCCGCTTTTATCAACAGAAACGGCATCACAAATATGTCTGAAAGTATCACTGCAATTTCCATAAAAAAGGTACTGTTTGGCACGGGTTGACCCTTGATACGCGACTTGATCGCTTCAAAAATATTGCCCTGTGCATTACCGAACATGATAGCGCGGATATATGCTAATATGGCGACTGCCCTGTCTCTTCCATAGATTGTAACTACACGATTCCATGCATCCTTATCATATTGTCCTATCGTATCTGCGTAGTGCTGCGCGAAAATGAGTGCTGCTGCTTCTTCCTCCGGCACATCCTCCATATCACCAGCCAGTAGATTTTGAATCTCGTGTTCGCTCATGCCCATCTTAAGCGCTTCTTTCGTATGAAAATAACTGCAAATGCTACAGCCGTTTACTTGTGTGACAGCCATCATGATCCGTTTCTCAAACATGTCGCTTACTGCATGATTATCTCGAGCTTTTTTGATATCGCCGATGTTTGACAAAAACGTGTCAAGTAACTGATAATTGGTTTTAAAGCCGTATATACGCTTGTCTCTTCCATTCATAAGTGCATCACGATAAAAGAGTATACTTCTTTATGTATAATAGTCCAATCAAAATT
>CAZHOY010000407.1:0-1536 GCA_964534695.1 uncultured Actinomycetota bacterium
AATTACTACTTCTGTAAACTTATATTCTTTCAATTGATTTAATATAATTTCTAAAATTGGCATATTATCTATGGGCAATAGTGGCTTAGGGATTATGTTTGTATAGGGTCTAAGCCTAGCACCTTTACCACCAGCCAAAATTACAGCTTGCATAATATCCACCCCTAGAACTATATTTTAAAAATATTAAAAACTTACAAAAATTTAATTAGATGTTATAGACTTCCGGTTTAAAATATTTTAAATTATCTTTAATCCAACTAATTGTCTCTATTAATCCTTCCTCAAGAGTAAATTTAGGAATCCAGTTAATTAATTTTTCAGCTTTACTATAATCACAAATAAGCATCTCTACTTCACTTTTTTCAGGCCTTAGTCTTTCTTTATCCAAATTTATTTTTATATTTTTATTTAATAATCTAATTACAGTATCTGCTATCTCTTTAATTGTTAATCCTACACCACTGCCAATATTTATCACTTCTCCTACTGATTTATCTGACTGGGCTACTTTAACAAATCCCCGCACAGTATCTTTAATATAATTCATATCTCTAACCGTAGAGATATTACCAAGGTTAATTTCGTTTCCGGTCAGGGCTTGAGAAATTATAGTTGGTATAACTGCTCTTGCTGACTGTCTTGGTCCATAAGTATTAAATGGCCTGATTACCGCTAATGGCACATTAAAAGATTTGTAGTAACTTTCAGCAATTTTATCTGCACTTATTTTTGAAGCTGAATACGGAGATTGACCTTGCAGTGGGTGATTTTCATCAATTGGCGTATATATTGCAGTTCCATATACTTCACTAGTTGAAGTATGAATCACTTTCATAAATCCAAATTCTCTGGCAGACTGCATAATATTTAAAGTTCCTAATACATTTGTTTCAAAATAGGAGCGAGGTGCATAATAAGAATAAGGAATTGCAATTAATGCAGCAAGATGAAATATAATATCCTTATCTTTTAATGCTTTTCTAACACTGGTTTCATCTCTTATGTCACCAATAAAAATTTTAATATTATCCTTGATTTCTTTTTTAAAAGTATCTACCCAGCCATAGGTATTAAAAGAATTATAAAGAACGAAAGCTGTTACTTTTGCACCCAACTCAACAAGTTTTTCAGTTAAGTGGCTGCCTATAAAACCCTCTGATCCAGTTACAACTACTTTTTTACTTTGCCAGTTAAACATTTAAAATTTTCCCATTAGAATTTACTTTTTCTTTATACATCTTCATAAGTGAAATTACTATCCCCATATTTATCCACAAAAAAATTCCTAAAAAAGGACCTTCTAATACCACTAAAAAAAAGAAGTACCTAAAATAAAAACAATAGTCGTCAACATACTAGCAATATAGACTCTCATTTTTTCATTATCACATTTTAATATAAAATTAATAGATAACTTAAAAAACCTAAAAATTATAATAAAAAAAATAATAAATATTACAAAGCCTGTTCTAAATAAAATAGACAAATATGAATTATGGGGATCAGTATATTTCTCATCTCCAGAATAATCAG
>CAZHOY010000408.1:0-1514 GCA_964534695.1 uncultured Actinomycetota bacterium
AATTTCTTCAATCTCTTCTTCAGGGAATGCGTAAAGAGTTACATTGAGATTGTAATCGTTTTTCTCTATCTCCTCATGGGGAACTATTCTTGAAAATCCTTCAATCTCTTTGTATTTATTGTAAACTTCTACAATCTTTTTTATATTCTCGTCCCCCAAACTGTTCAGTTTTCTCACATCCGGATGCTGCTCAAATTCACTGCTTGCATTGATAAAAAGAATCCCATTTTTTCTTTTTTCTGGTTTATTTTTGTTCAGGATGATGATCGCACCTGGCGCCCCTGTATTATAAAACAGTTTTTCAGGAAGCAGAATTACCGTTTCTATAAAGTCCTCCTTCAAAACCCCTATCCTAATAGCCCTTTCTCTTCCACCCCTGAATAGACATCCATTATCAATAACCATTCCAACCTTTCCTGTATCATCTCTGGCTGAAGCAAGCATATGCTGTATCCAGACCCAGTCTGCAGATTGTTTTGTAGAAAAGCCAAATCCAAATCTTTCCTTCCAGAACTCACCCTTTTTTAATGAATCTTCACCATAACCATCCTGATTCCAGGGAGGATTTGCAATCACTAAATCAAATTTCTTTACCCCATCCCCTTCCTTGAATTTCGGGGACTGCAGAGTATCTCCGTAAACGAGATGGGCATTTCTGATGTCTTGAATATATAGGTTCATCTTTCCTAGGGAGAGGGTTTTGAGGTTTGCTTCCTGTCCATAAAGAAATAGTTTGTCAGCTTCTTTCTTTCCAGATTTTTCCTCGATATGCTTATAAGAAGTTATTAGCATTCCCCCTGAACCTGAAGCAGGATCATAAACGCCCTCACCTGGTTTTGGATCAAGTATTTCAACAATGAGTTTAATCACCTCTCTCGGTGTATAAACCTCACCCTCTTTAGCCTTCTGTGGAGCAAAGTATCTCAAAATCCATTCATAAGCATCACCAAGTATGTCTGGCGAAACGCTGTGAAGTTTCTTCATACTAAAGAGCTCTACCAGTTGCCTGAGGATTTCGGCATTTTCCATATTACTGGTAAACTGAACGAAATCTATATTTTCAAAGACTTCCTTCAATTCAGGGTTATTTTCTGCAATCACCTTCATTGCTCGGGAGAAATTCTCAGGGAGTTTTGATGGGTCTTTACGGATATTTGACCAGAGAAATTCTTCAGGCAAATCAAAGTCGTGATAACTTGCATTCTTCGCTTCCTGCTCTGCTTCCTTTTCACTATAACCATCCCTTAAAGCTTCCCGGTATGCCCCTTGGTATTCCTTCTCCCATTTATCACTGATTCTTTTATAAAAAAGCAGTATCAGGATAAATGTATAATCCACCCTCGTTCTAATAAGGTCTGCTGCTTTTTTTAGAAGACCCTCAAGGTCTCCTCGGGTCAATTCTTTATCAAAGAGTGTAGAAATAATTCCCCCCCTACTTTTAATCTTATATATTTTCTTCCTGGCATCCTTTGGGTCAGGCTCAACACTTAAATGCCCACTCTTCCTGAGTTCTG
>CAZHOY010000409.1:0-1503 GCA_964534695.1 uncultured Actinomycetota bacterium
CTTGCTCAGCTGTTTCTTCTTCAGTTTCCTCATCACCCGGTACTTCCTCTTCTTCTAATGTTTCTTCTTCAACTGTTTCCTCATCAATTACTTCTTCACTATTGTCCTCTTCGTCCGAAGCTATTTGTACTGCATCACTTTCATTTTCAGCTACTTCTGCCTGATAAGCTTCCAGCTCGGCTTTAGTTTTTTCTACTTCATTTTGAGCATTACTAAGATTCGCATTCTTCTCATTTAAAACTTGTTCAGCGTATGAGAGAGCAGAATTCGCTTCATCTGCTATTGATTGTATTTCTTTGAACTCAGCACTAGCTTGATCTAATTCGCTCTTCAGAGCCATTAAGTTGGAATTGGCATTACCATATTCTTCCGAAATTAAATCTAATTCTGCATTAGCTTTTTGTGCCATCTCTTTTGCCGCATTGATTTCTTCTTCACTTCCAGTTTCTTTTACTCTATTATAAAATGAATTTGCTTCCTCCGCTGCTGCCTGGGCAAAAATTAATTTCTCCTTAAGTTTATCCACCTCAGGTGAGGCACTGGCAAAACTTTCATTTCTTACATTTAATTCTCCCCTTGCAGGCTCTAAATTGACTTCCGCTTCAGAAGCTGCTCGTTTAGCAGATCCTAAATTACTCTCAGCTTCAGCAACCTCAACTCGAGCAGTTTCCAATACTATTAATGATTTTTCATATGCTTCCTTAAGATCCTTCTCTGAACTTCCAAATATCACGCTGGGAATAATCCACAAAAGAATGGCAATTATAACAATAAATGCTGTTATCTTACTTATTATTTTATTTTTTTTATAAATCATATCTTACCTCTTAGTATTAATTTATTTTAATTAAAATAAAAAAACCGACTATTTAGTCGGTTTCGCTACTGGCTCCACTTTTTCTAAGCGTCCAATTTAAGAAAAAGTCTCAACGCCCCTAAATATATATTTTATTTTTACTTTGGTAATATTATAAAACTTTTATCAAACAAATGTCAAATTTATTTTATTTTTTTATTGTGCTCTTTTTATTTAACTCTTTTTTGAATTTCTATCATCAAAAGGCATTCTGGCAGTTCAATCAACCTAAGCACCTATACTTTTACCTGACTATAATTACATAAAATACTATAGTTTCTTTAAAAATACTGATTTATAAATAATTAAATAATCAAATGTTTTAATTTATATATTTAACTAATTATAAATACTTTGACATATAAATATATTTATATTAGTATAAAAAAAGTGGTATATATAAGAAATAAAGGCTGCAAGCAAAAGGGGTAAGTTCTCAAAAGCTTTGGACGCCGACATTAACTTACCCCGTTTTTTTATTTTAACATAATTTACTTTTTAATCAATAAATATTGCCCGGATTTTAATAATTTTATTATTAAACTGTTACAAAACTATAAGAAATAATCTATCTTTTTTAAAACAACGGCACCCAACTAAAGTTCTTATCAATCAAGATAAGAATGCGCATACAGTATTTCATTGTT
>CAZHOY010000410.1:0-1500 GCA_964534695.1 uncultured Actinomycetota bacterium
TTAATAACTTATAGATCTCTTTTAAAAAATGGTTCGAAATTTCGCAACTTGGGCCGGCTAATCCCGGCATTCTATAACTTTGGTATTCCAAACCATTTTGAAGTACTATTTATATATTTCTGATAAAGGTTACCGTATCTCTTCAGACAATAGCGTTCTTCTGCAATTACATATATGTTTGCTAATATTAAGAATGAAATTGAAATTATTATAATAATCCATGAGGTTGTAGCAATACCGGTTCCTAAAAATAATACTGGCAATTTTTTCTCGCTTATTCGGTTTCATATCAGATGGATGACCTGATTTTTTACAGACATCTTTATTTATTAATCTAACCAGTAACATCTGCCATAGAAAAACAGTCATAAAAATCCAGGCATTTAGTAAACCTATTTTAAAAACTGGTATAAACGGCATTGTTTGGTCCTTAGCAATTTTTTTTAAATTATAATACTAAATAGTATATGACTATATTTATCTAAACCCTTAAAAACTACAACCCATTTTATATTAAATTAATTAAATTGAAATATAATAATTACGGGTATATGATAATAATCAATAAAATATACATCAATTATTTTTTATAAAAAAATGAAGCCATTTATTGCTTATATAATAATAGGTGTAGTGGGAATACTGATTTTATTAAGATGCTTACCCAGGGGATCCAAAAAGCGGAAAAAATTTGAAATATTTGCTGAAACAGGAATAGGGCTTTTTATTTCTGTAATAGTACTGGGATTGACCAACTTTGATAATTTAATATTAAAAAGAGCAGGAATTATCCCTCTGCAATATACATCCATAATCTTCTTTATAATTGGCATATTTCTTATAATATCTTCATTTGTGTCTTTAAAGCGTATTGGTAAACCAACATCGGGTCTGGAAGATACTACCAAAATGATAAATAAAGGAATATTTAAAATATTAAGGCACCCCCTCTATTTAGGACTTTCATTATTTACCATAGGATTTTTATTTGCCTATCAGGCAATTGCTCTAATAATAATTGGTTTTGTTACAGTTATTTTATTCTATTTAGCATCAAGAATTGAGGATAGCTATAATATTAAAAAGTTTGGTAGTGAATATATTGAATACATGAAGAAGGTTCCCAAGTATAATTTCTTTTTGGGAATGTTCAGAAATAGGAAAATGAGATATTAAAAAATCAATTCTGGTATAAAAATATCTTCTAGCTAAATAATCTTGGTTCTAACTTTGTCTACGGAGCCCAGACACAAATCTTAAATAAATTGTGAGTAGCACGGTAAGGTAGATAATAATTAAACCTATAAAGCTAACGATGGAATGTAAATTTCCTCATTTAGTAGTAAAATCTTGGTTTTAACATCGTCCACAGTGGCCAGTCAGTGTTTTAGGAAACTTTTTCAAGACGCTCGGCAACCCAGACTTTAATAATTGATTGCCTAGGCACTCCCAATCGTTTTGCTTCTTTATCCAACAAATTGATCATCCATAGAGGAAAAT